>JANXQR010000724.1 GCA_025353435.1 Acidobacteriota bacterium
TGAGGCACGGGGGGACGAAGGTGGAATCTGATTCATAGCGGCCGGAGCCGTCCCTCAAGATTCGCGCGACCGGCAGACTCACGAAGCGATCGGATATTTCATCTTCGCCGAGCAAGACCAGATTCTTGCGGCCTACCTCAATTGCCTTTTCGTCGAGGCCGGTGTTCTGATCCGGCATTTTTTGTTCCCAGGCGCGGAACCGGGTTTTGTCAGAAGACTCCTTATCGCTTGTGTTCTTGCCGTCGCGCACGACAGCGGGCAATGCGAGGTACAGGGTCAGATGATCTGCCACGGGCGAGAAAAGGGCGCCGAAATCCCGAGGGGTGGGAGCGGGGTCAGAGCCGGGGAGGTCGAATGCAAGTCCGTCTGCAAACAAGCCTCGCGCGTGGGTGAGGGAAAGGGTGCCGTTGCGCAAGGCGTCCTGATCGAATTGGAGCCCCGCGAAGCCAAATGCATCGCGCCACAGACTGGAGGTGACGAAGTCCAGTGCGTCCTCGAAGTAACGGTTCTGCGCCTGGAAATGATGCGGTCCCAGGTACATTCCTTCTGACCAGACGGGCTTGGTGAGGCTTCTCATGAAGCTCCCCCGGTCTGCGGCAGCAGGATGATCAATTCCATCTGAGGGTTTGCGATCTCAGCGGGGACATGGGCGGCAAAGTTACGTGCGCGCAGCACCGTTTCCCATGCGGCCCCCGTCTGATTGAGGCTGAAGTACTGGTAGCGCATTTTGACGGGAATTGCGCTGGGCGGGCTGGGGATATGGGTAAGCGTGATGCCTGGGAGCGCATTGCTGATGAGTTGATCGATGTGTGTGGCTGAGCAGGCTTTTACCAACTGTGGGACGCGCCGGATAATTGTGTCCTCGCTTGCATCGGCATTGATCGCGAGATACATGCGCGTGTTGTTGAGGTATTTGTCCTGGTCAACGGCGGTGGCGAAAATGGTGCTGCTGACAACCTTGAGGGGCAGGGAGACGACGTTGGTTGGGACCACGGTTTCAAGCAGAATCCGGAGCTTCTCATCGAGATCGGTAAAAACTTTGCTCAAATTCGCATGATCGTAAAGAGGAAGGTCGCGGGGGCGCAGAGTTGAGGAAAAAGTGGTGAGTGACGCTCCGAGCCCGGTAAGCGCGGCAAACAACTCTTGCGGATGGCAACGTTGACCCTGAAGCAAATGGCTCAGCACGGGAATGTTCGAATTCACGGTGTAGAGAAGCCAGAAGTTGGCAATGTCAGCGGTGGTGAAGTCCGCGAGGCTCTGGTTCTTCTGGCGGCGGCCTCCAGAGAGCTGGGTGCTTTTGGCGGAGAGGATTTCGAGGATCCCGTTGACAAGCCCGCGGAGGTATTCATTGGCGCGAACTTCAAGCAGCGGAGGCGCAAAGCGCGGATTCAGACGGAAGGCTCCGGTATCCATCTTCTCGACGTTGGCGACGCGTAACACCGAACTACCCTCACGGGGTTCATTCTCCGCAAGGAAACGGAGATTCTTGCGGGCGACCTGTATTGGCTTTTCACTAGCGCCAGTGTTGTCGTCGCGCATGTTGGCGATTTCGGCAAGATAACGCGAGTTGGCCACGCGACCCAATCCAGCGACGTTCAGCCCTTTGTCCTTGTAGTCGGGAACGGTGAGGTAGATATCGAGGTTGTTAACATCGGGGTCAAAATACTCAGCCAGGGACTTGGAGGGCGGGGGCTGATCCGGGCCGGGAATGTCGAACAGCAAACCATCAGGAAAAATACCGGATGCGCGCGTGATGGCGAGTTGTCCGTCAGCCAACAATTCCTGATCGAGCACGAGTTCGCTGAAGCCCCAGGCGCTAAAATTGAGGGCCTGCACCCGGAAGTTCATGCTGTCCTCAAGGAACTTGTCCTGAAGCTGCATGTGCTGCGGCGTCAGAAACGTGCCTTTGCTCCAGAGGACGGGCTGTAACTGTTTCATGAGTATTGACCGGAACCTAACGATACCAATTCACTACGGGCAGAGCAACAGTGACGGG
>JANXQR010000740.1 GCA_025353435.1 Acidobacteriota bacterium
GGAAGAAGAGCTGGACGACATTGAAGAAGGCAAGGAGAAGTGGACCGACCTTCTGAACGGATTCTACGATCACTTCGAGGAAGAGCTCGTGGTCGCCTCAAAGAACATGGAAGACATCAAGCGCATGGAGATCAAGACCGACGAGAAGTGCGATCTGTGCGGGTCTCCGTTGCTGCTCAAGTGGGGTAAGTTCGGCAGCTTCTTTGCGTGCTCGGCCTACAACAAGAAGGATCCTTCAAGCTGCACGTTCACGAAAGAGAACACCGCTGCGAAGCCCGATCTCAACACTCCTGAAGCTCAGGAGGCCGGGGAGCAGGAAGAGTATTGCGAGAATTGCGGCCGGGTGATGGTGTTGCGGCGCGGGCCGTTTGGCATGTTCATGTCGTGCCCGGGATACAACGAAGATCCGCCCTGCAAGACGTTTCGCAAGCTGAGCCAGAAGCAGCAGCAGAAGCAGTCCGTTCCGCAGCCTACCGGTGAAGACTGACCGCAATGCGGCAAAGCGCTGGTACTGCGCCAAGGAGCTTATGGCGAATTTGTTTCTTGCTCGGGATATCCAAAGTGCAAATACGTCAAGCAGAACATCATTGAAGGCTTCAAGTGTCCCAAGTGCGGAACCGGGGATATTGCCGAGCGGAAGGCGAAGCGCGGCAACATCTTCTGGGGCTGTACAAACTATCCCAAGTGTGACTTTACCTCCAATAACAAGCCTGTTCCGGAAAAGTGCCCGGAATGCGGCAACGCTTACCTCCTGGAGAAGACGCTGAAGGACGGCATCTATCTCGAGTGCCCGAACAAGAAGAGAGTGGCAGAAGAAGAGGCGCCCGCAGCGAAGAAGCGGGGCAAGAAGGCAGAAGCGGAACCGCAAGCTCCAGTTGTGTGTGCCTATTCCAAACGCATTGGTGACGCGCCGCCTCCGCCAACTGCGGAGACTCATGGCCCGGTGGTTGAGAAGCCGGACAAGAAACCAGGCAAGCGCGAACTGCAGCCAGCGTAATCGGTGGTTAGTAAAGTGGAAGGGCGTTGACTCTTATGTCGACGCCCTTCGCGTTTGATATTGAGATTCAACCGCTCGAATTGATGGATTCGCGCGTCATGAGTGTCCGGCATTCTATGAGAAAATCAACTTTACTGTCGTAATGCTTTCTGAGCTTTCCGGCTGTCGAGTCGCACTATGGCCCTGCTTCGTTCCGCGTTTATCGCGCTCTCTCGCAATCCAACCTTGCGCCGTTTTGGCGAACGCTCCCCTATTGGCACTCGTCTCAGTTCACGGTTTGTTGCCGGCATGGAGATCGAGGATGCACTGCGTGTTGCCCAGACCGTCAACAATCAGGGCATGGCCGTTTCACTCGACTCACTTGGCGAAAGCGTGACCTCTGAGAACGAGGCACATAAGGCCGCGGAAATCTATCATCGTCTGCTCGACGCAATCGCCGCGCGCAAGTTGAATGCCAACGTCAGTGTGAAATTAACGCAGATGGGGCTCGGGCTTTCGAGCGAACTTGCGGAAGGCATTGCTGAGAACCTTACCGAGCACGCTCGATCGTACGGAAGCTTTGTCCGTATCGATATGGAGGACTCGTCGCTGACGCAGGTCACACTCGATATTGTGCGGCGGATCCACGCACGGCCCGGTCTGCGCGGGGCCATCGGCACAGTGATCCAATCTTACCTTTACCGCTCGCAGGCAGACATTGAACAATTGCTGGCGGAGGGCGTTCGCATCCGCCTGTGCAAGGGAGCGTACAAAGAGCCCGCGGAGGTCGCCTTTCCGCGCAAAGGGGACGTTGACGCGAACTATGTTCGCTTGACCTGCATGCTGCTCGACAGCCCTGTCTACCACGGTCTGGCTACTCACGACGTTGCGATGATCCATGCTGCAAAGTCCTTCGCGAGCCAGCACGGTGTTGAGCCGAGCCGCTTCGAATTTCAGATGCTTTATGGCGTGCGGCGAGACTTGCAGCGCGAACTCGTAGACGAGGGATACAAGATGCGCGTTTACATTCCATTCGGTCGCGAGTGGTATCCCTACTTCATGCGTCGATTGGCAGAGCGTCCGGCGAATGTGTTTTTCATTGCCAAGAATATTCTTCGCAAATAACTACAAAACGAAGAAGCGAGACGAAGGCTCTCGTCTCGCTCCTGTGGATGAAGAGTGGCTCCGCTGGCTACTCGACAGGCCGAGCTTTGCCGTTCTTGAGGCTTTGGTCGATCGTGGACTTTACCTTGCGATCTGCTTCCTGCGCAATGCGTCCCTGTTCAGAGCCGATCCGGCCTTGTTGCTCGCCAAGTTTGCCCTGTTGCGCGCCGAGCTTTCCTTGAAGGGCACCGATCTCGCCTTCCCGCGCGCCCATCTCTCCTTGCAACCCGCCGAGCTTTCCCTGAACGTCCGAGAGCTTTTCTTGAAGCTCTGAAAGCTGCTCCTGTGTCACCGTCTTTCCCTTTGCAGCATTCAATTCGGCGACGGCTGCGTTGAGGTTCGCCATTTCCTTGGCGACGTCGGGCGTTGGGATTGTGGCCTGGGCCATGCGTTCGCCCATCTTTTCCTGCTCTTTCCCCAACTCCTCCTGTTTGCGTCCCAACTCTTCCTGTTGATGGCCGAGTTCGTCCATCGGCTTGTACATAGCAATCAGTTCGGCCACGATGGCCGGGTCATCAACGAGATAGGACTTGCCATTGCGCGTGAACCAGAGGAAGTCGCCGCGTGCCATGCTGCGGGCCTTGTCGAGTTGCTCGCGGCGCCCATCGATCCAATCGCCGGAGAACTGTATGTGCTGCTTGTCGTTACCGCTGATCAGGGCATAGGAATCGCCATTGTCCGAGTACCAATAGGAGTAGCCCTCGCCGGTGGATGAATGTGTCGAGTGACTGCCGCGGCTGCTGCGTGAGTGCGAATCGGACTGCGACGCTGCCATTGCGTACGACTCGCCATTCCCGGTGCTCAAGGTTAGTTCGACGGCATTTCCGTCTGGAGCGGCCGGTGCAGGAGGAGCTTCAGGCGCGACTGCAATCGCGGGTGCCGCCGGTGGGACTGCGCGGATCGCCGGTTCACTCGGGGGAGCCGGCGCCGCGAGTGCTTCAGGAGTTACGGGCGCCGCCGGTGCCTGGGGGGGTATCGCAGGAGCCGGCGCCGCCTGCCCGGCAGCCTCCACGCGGATCAGCGATGTTGCTGCAAACAGCGCCAGCGGCACCAGCATTGCGGCGATCAACATGCGGGCACTTCCACCGGCAAATGCGCTGCGGAATCTGCTTTCGTCGAGAAGTCGTTCAATACGATGACTCAATCTTCCATTACGTGCCATAGCAACTCCAATCCGGGTTGTGCGCGGCATGGCCGCGAATTCAAGCAGAACCTGAGCGTAGGAAGCGTGAGTCGCAGCCTGGCTTACAGCCGCGCCGTCGCTTACGGCCTCACTCAGATCACACAAAGTACGCTTGAGCCACCAGCCCAGAGGGCTAAACCAGAACACGGCCGCATAAATTCCCGCGCAAAGTTGCAGGTAGAAATCGCCTTGCCGTACGTGGGAGGATTCGTGCGCGAGAACGATGCGCAGCTTTTCTTCATCCCAATATTTGTGGGTTGCCGGAAGCAGAATCCCAGAGCCTATTGTCACGGGCGACGAAATATCACGGCACCAGCGCACCGGGTATTCCGCGCCCAGACTTGAATCGATTTCGAACTCAACCGGTTTGGCCCTCAACCAGAGGCGAAGCGCCGCGAACAAGCCAAATGCCAATCGCAATAACAGTGTGCCGGCGATCAGAAAATACGACAGGAATCCGAGTTGGCGCAGACTGATATCCATTTGCAATGGTGTTGAAGCGCGAACATCCTCGGAGTTTCGGCCAGGGCTATCGATCGTGATTGAAGGGGAAGGGAAGTGATCGCTGGTCACAACTGCGGTGCTGTCTTGCTGATGAACAATGACGGTCTCGGGGGCTTCGAAACTCCTGGTCCGAGGCGGTTCAGTCACGGTGCGGTTCAAGTCGGGAGCGACAAGTTGTTTTGAAGTCCGGCCCCACGCTGCAGCCTGTTCCAGCCAGGTCTGCAAAGGGACAACCGCAGCTCTCACCGGCAGCCACGCCCGGCTCTCGACCCAGGGCGCCAGCATCGGCATGGTCATCGATCCGGTCAATACAAGGACCCACGCCACCTTCCGCGCCTTAACGTTGGTTACGCGCAACAAGCGCAGGCCAGCCGCAACGGCAATGGCCATCAGGATTGAACGGGCCGCCGCATCAATGAGCGTGATCGGCCAACCGAGGTTGAGAAAAGAAGCGGTCATTGTTTCGCCTCCTTTTTCGCTGACTTGTTCAAGCCTTTTTGTGCTGCAGCGATGCGATCCGCCAGACGCTGCAACTCCGCGCGATCGAGTACCTTGGAGTCGACCATTCCCACCAGCAGGGCTTCGACACTTCCCTCGCAGAACCAGTCCACAATACGCTGCACGGCACGACCCGCTACTTTCTGGCGGGACTCGGCAGGGAGGTAAATGAATGTGCGGTTATCGACAGAGTGCGCGAGGTAGCCCTTCTCTTCAAGACGACGCAGCACCGTGCGAACGGTTGAGTCCTTGAGGGGCCGGCCTAACTCTTCGCGCGCCTGCTCTGCGGTTGTCGCCCCGAGCCGCCACACGATGGAAAGAATTTCGCGCTCCAGCTCTCCTAGTTCCGCCGGATCGTGATCGAGTTGAGTGTTACTCGCCATAGTGTTACTGACTGTAACATATAAGATCGGTGAGCGCGCAAGAGAAATATTTCGAATGGACTGAGCGCAGGAGGCCCAGGTTGAGCGGGTGCCTCGTCATGTCTGGGCAAGTCAGGGTTCCCATTTCTTCTCAGTCCGCTTGCTCCGCCTGACCTCTCCCTTGAGTGCGTTAAGCTTCTTGCGGGGGTATGTGGATGCGATTCAAGAGATTGGAGAGCGTGGCGATCGCGGTTTTGCTTTTGGCGTCGAGCCTAAGCGCGCGGGCGCAAGGACCTTCGCTCAGCGCAGCGCTCCCACTTGTTCATACCGACAACGGGCCGAATTCGCCGGCTGCCCAGAAGGCTCATTACGTTGTGCTCGTCTCGCTCGATGGATTTCGGTGGGACTATGCGAAGCGCGACGGTGCCACGCATCTGCTGGCACTCGGGAAGCAGGGTGTGTGGGCTCCGCAAGGCATGCTGCCGAGCTTTCCATCGCTTACATTTCCCAACCACTTCACAATTGTTACGGGTCTTTATCCTGAACACCATGGGCTTGTTGCGAATAGCTTCTTCGATGAAACCAAGCAAGCCCGATACGGGAATGCCGACTCTGCCGCTGTAACCGACGGAAGCTGGTACTCCGGCGTGCCGCTATGGAGCCTTGCCGAAGGCCAGGGCATGCGTACCGCGTGCATTTTCTGGCCTGGATCTGAGGCTGAAATTGCCGGCCATCGGCCCACCTGGTACGCGCGTTTTGACAACAAGACGCAAGCTACCGACGAAGTGCAACGGGCACGAATCGATGACGCCGTCGCGCTGCTCAAGCTGCCCGATGCCGACCGCCCTCACTTCATCACCATCTACTATTCGGAGCCTGACCACGAAGGGCATCAATTTGGACCCGATGCGCCGGAGACCAAGGCCGCCGTGCTCAAGATGGATGGCATGGTTGCGAAGCTCAAGACTGCGCTCGATGCAACGCACCTGCCGATCGATCTTGTGGTGGTCAGCGATCATGGGATGGTGAAGACTGAAGGCCCGTGGGTCACTCTGGACAAGTTCGCCGATCTCACTGGATTTGACGCTGTAGGGCAACTGCTTTACGGCAAGACTGAGGGAGATCGCGTTCGCTTGTACAATCAGCTGAAGAAGGCGTCCTCGCAATTTATCGTGTATCGCCGCAAGAATGTTCCGGCGGATCTCCATTACAACCAAAATCCGCGCGAGGGCGATCCAGTAGTCGTGGCGACCGGCCCGTTTGCGATCCGCGCACATGAGCCGGCCGCGGGGCAGCCTGACACGGCGCCGATTCCTGGTGCTCATGGATTTGATCCACGCAACATGCGGCAGATGAAGGCAAGTTTTTTTGCAGCTGGTCCTGACATTGTGTCCGGCAAAACGCTTGCACCGTTTGAGAATGTGAACCTGTACCCGTGGATGGCGCACATTCTCGGCCTCACTCCCGCGAAGAATGACGGCAACCTGAATATCCTTGCCGGTACGCTGCGCGACAATGGCGGTGAGCCCGCGCCGGCTGAGTCAGCCGATCAAAAAACTCCGGAGCCAACCAAACCATGAACGCAGTTGTTTTGGGAATTGACGGAGGCGGCACGCGCACTCGGGCCTCCATTGTGAGCGATGAAAAGATATTGGCTTTCGCGGAGAGCGGCTCCATCAAACGGCTGCGCGTCGGAGCATCCGTGGCGGAACAGAACCTGCGCGCACTACTCGGTGAGGTTTACAAGCAGGCAGGTGTGTCTGAGGTTCGCGCCGCCTCCGCGGGCGTGGCAAGCGCCACCATGCCCGGTGTGCCGGAGTGGATCAAGGCAGTCTTTGAAGACTTCTCAGTCGGACAATCCGAAGTTGTGGGCGATGAAGTGATTGCTCTTGATGCGGCATTCAAAGGCGGTCCCGGAATCCTCCAGATTGCGGGCACTGGCACCAACTGCATTGGCCGCGCGGCTGATGGCGGACGCGAATGCGCCGGAGGGTGGAGTTCGCGATTGGGAGATGAAGGCTCAGGCTATTGGATCGGGCTGCACGCCATTCGTCGGGCGCTCAACGCCTACGATCGCGAAGAGCCTACCCGTGTTCTCGACGTGGTGGGCGGAATCTGGGGCACAAAGACTGTTGATGAGCTGGTGAATCTCGGCGACAGCACGCCCGGGCCCGACTTTGCGGCGCTCGCCCCTGCTATCTGCCAACTCGCGGAAAAAGGCGATGCCGTTGCGCTTGGCGTGTTGCAGCAGGCAGCCACCGATCTTGTCGGCTTCGTACTGCTGGTGCGTTCGAAATTACGCCGGAAGCACAAGCTCGAAGCGGAAGTTCCCGTGGCGTGGATCGGCAGTGTGATCGGAAAGACGCCTCTGATTCGCGAAGGTTTCTTTGCAGGGTTGCGAGCGGCTGTGCCGGATATCCCGATCCTCGATCGAGAAGTCAACGCGATTGAAGGAGCGGTCTGGCGCGCACAGCGGATGGTGCGGGACGCGAGCTGATGCATCAACTGGTCAGAATCGTGCCGGCATGAATAGATGCCAACAGCGCGCCTGCGCTGTCGATGGCAACAAGGTTCGCAGGTTGGCCGACAGCGAGAGAACCGGCCTGATCGACTAACCCCGTCATTGAGGCGGGATTTGCCGTGATGGCCCGCAGGCCATCTTCCACTGTTGCGCCCGTATACGCCAGAAAATTGCACAGCGCGCGATCGAGCGTGAGCACGCTTCCGGCTAAAACGCCGTTTGCCATAGCGCGGCCATTCGCCACATCCACGGCAAACCCGCCAAGCTGATACTCCCCATCCGGCATGCCCGCGGCGCTCATGGCGTCCGTCACAAGCAGACCACGATCCGGTCCTTTGGCTTTCCACCACAGCCGCACCATCTCGGGTGCGTTGTGAATGCCGTCGCAAATCAACTCGGCAAAAATGCTGTCGGTGGTGAGCACCGTGCCCAGGATGCCAGGCTCGCGATGATCGAGCGCGCGCATTGCGTTATAGGTGTGCGTCGCGCTTGTGGCTCCAGCCGCGATTGCCGCCCGCGTTTCTGCAGCTGTTGCGTTTGAGTGGCCGACTGACACTCGCACACCGCGTGCAGTCGCGTGCGTTGCCAACTCCACAGCGCCTGGAAGTTCGGGGGCAAGCGTCATTAGTCGTACATGCCCTTCTGCAGCCTCAAACATTCGATCAAACACGGCGATGTCGGGCTTCTGGAGCAAGCCTGGCGGGTGTACGCCGCGTTTTACGTGGGACAGGAACGGCCCTTCCAGGTGGATTCCGACGGGCCAGGCCTGCGCTTCATCTGGCCCCCGGCGAATCAGTTTGGCCAGTTGTTCGAGCGAGCTTAGCGTCGTGTCCATCGCCGCCGTTACCGTGGTTGCGAGGTAAGTCCCGGTGCCGTGCTTGGCGAGAAAAGCACCAATCGCCTGCAGGGCATTCGGCTTTGCTTCCATCACATCGTGCCCGGCGGACCCATGAATGTGCACATCGAAGAAGGCCGGCCCCAGCGTGGCTCCTACAAATTCACTCACTTGTGCGCCGGCAGGAATTTCGCTAGCATCCCGGGATTGAATAGCCACGATCCGGCCATCTTCCACAATCACTATCGGATGGTCGATTACACGCTTGCCGTCCCACAACCTCTCCGCCGTGAACACCTTTTGCATGCGGACATTATCGCAGCCGTATCCCGCTCCGAACCGCATTAAAGGCACGCGTCATTCCGCGCGGCAATCACATCTTTGTAACGCAAACGGGAACTGGCATTTGTTAGGGTGTTGGCATGACTTCGAAGGCGATTATTTCGTTCGCTGCATCGGCCGTCGCTCTCAGCGTGAATTTCCTCATCGCGCAGACCACCGATCTGCCCACCAGCAAGCAGCTTATAGGCGAGGTTCCTGGCCACCCTCAACGCCTCAATAGCCTTCCCAGTTCGATGGCGGTTTCGCCAGATCATCGCTTTATTGTGACGGTGAACGACGGCTATGGCACCTTCGAGTCGAAGTACGAACAATCGATCGCGGTCTACGACACCCAAAGCGGCACGCTCGCCGACTTTCCCGACGACCGTACCTCTGAGCGTACCGCCAGGCAGACCCTCTACTCTGGGCTCGCCTTCAGCCGCGACGGCAGCCATCTCTACGCCAGCATGGGCTCAATAACCGATCCTACTGGCGATAAAGGGGGTGATACCGGCAATGGCATTGTCGTCTATAGCTTTGCCGGCGGCAAA
>JANXQR010000756.1 GCA_025353435.1 Acidobacteriota bacterium
ACCAGTAACTGCACCTTGGAATTCGCAGGCAGCAGATAAAAACGCTGCGTCGATCGCCCTGGGCTCACATGCAGAAATACGTCATCGCGCACCACAGCGGTAGCCACCACCGGATCGCTTTTATGCTGCTGCGCAAGCTGAGAGAAGCCGTTGTAGGTGTCGCCGTCGATCACGGCGTGCTCCTCGATCCAGCCGATTTCGTTCTTCTGAGTCTTTACCTTTAAGAATCGGCGCCCATGCTCCAGAACTTCCAGAGACTGGCCGTTCGTCACCTCGGCCACGCGATTCGATACCGCCGCTACACGATCGTGCAGATACATCTGCCGCACCGCCACGTAGACCGTGTCGTGGTGTTCAACGCGAAAGCGATTGCAGCCCGACAATAGCCCCGCGAGCAGCACAAGGCCCGCAAGTACTGTGATCCTCGAACGGCTTCGAATGGGAGCGTGATCTATTGAAAATAATGTTGGCACAGCTTTTCTCAAGGATAGCACTGCTTTCAATCCGTGCGCCGCATCGGGAACCCGGACCCTCACTAATTAAATTCATCGCTCACGGCTGGATAAACGCCGCTGAAGCTCCCACCCACTCCTGATTGCGATTGTGATCCACACCCATCATCTTTCCGCGACCCAGCCGGACCAGCGGCAAAACGGGGGTCAGAATGCCGTCGTCCGGCCAAAGATAAAGGATGCGAATCTCGGCCTGCGTCATCCCGCATGGGGTGTCGACATTCGGCACAAAATTCATCCTTTGTTGCAAAAGGTAATCCCTCCGTTGCTCGACCGGAGTCGATTCAAGTTCCCCATGCGCCGGGTCAAACTGGATTCCCTTCCCCGCAAACGAAAACAGCGGCTTCAAAAGCAGGTTCGAGTAGGTCGTCCCCGGCCCTGCCGCGTCCCCAACCTCAACTCCCAATGACCGCAACCGTGCCCGCCCGTTGCCCTCAAGGAACTCATCAAGAAACACCGCCGGAGGAACCACAGAATCCGGCCCCGCTTTCCGCGTCAACCAAGGAATCGAAAACTTGCTGATCTGGAAATACCAGTTCGGATGCCCCGCCCATTCCACATTCCACGGTCGCGTCAAATCAAATGGCAGCCGAATCTTCCGCGCAATCAATTCATCGACAATCGCTCGATTGTAAATTCGATCGATCGGAACCAGCTTGCCCATCGCGTTCCGATAGTGCAGCCGGTCCCCTACCGCTTCCAACATGGTGATGTCCACCACCGCAATGCCCAGCTTCCGCCCCGTTACTTCGAAATCCGGCCGCGTCTTCTGATGCAGTGGATCCACTTCAGTCAGCACCACGTTATCCGGATCGCACTTCCCTAACACCGTCTTCGTCAACAACTTCCAATAGGAGGCCTCATCCATCCCGCATAGGAATCGGCTCAGCGAGGGATCCAGCCCATAAGCCTCGCGATACGCGCAGCTCAACACTGCCTGGTACCCGTAAACCGATGGAAACGCCTGAATCTCCACCAGTCGCGGCACCAGCGCTCCAGCGCCGTTCCGTACCAATGCAAAATCCGCCGTCAAAAAATTCGGATGCGCCGTTTCGCCTGCGACGCGATATTCCTTCGGAATTGCCTGCCGAGCGGCTTCCATGTACTTCGCGTCCGCAATCAGCCCCTTGGCAAGATCCGTGCCGGCCGCAGCCATCTCGTCCAATAGCTTTTTGTTCACAAAGATGGGCGTCTCGGCCAGCCGGAATTCCACCTTCATCCGGCATCGGTCATACACAAGGTCAAGAAACCGGTTGTATCGGTCAGGCGAAAACTCACGATTGAAGCGCGCGCGCAGTTCAGGGATCAACGCATCGTCCTCCGAGCATTCAGGAAGGCTAGAACCGGGAATCCGCCCTGACCGCTCTTATGAGTCCAACGATACCGCCTTTTGCCATATTAACCAGCCAGAAGTGCGGATTCTCATATCTCAATGTCTGCTCAGAAGCCTACTACTTGTGAAAATCTCCCCTATCTGGCGTGCCAAGTATCACATCCGCCTGGTAACGCCCTAAAGATTTTTCGAAACGGTTACTTTCGTGGTAGTCAGACTAACGCTTATGGGTTAGGCTTTTTAGTACTATCTTTACGGACCAAGGAGAACCACACTATGAGCCATCTGTCGTTGCAATCTCGCATTCTTGCTATTACTTCGGTTTTCGCCCTGTTCTCTCAGATCGCTATTGCCGGCCCCATGGTTCCCGTTCCGCCGCCGCCTGGACCTACTTTCGCTGCCCGTGGCCCCATGGTTCCCGTTCCGCCGCCGCCTGGACCGACTTTCGCTGCCCGTGGTCCCATGGTTCCCGTTCCGCCGCCACCTGGACCTACCGTTGCTGCCCGTGGTCCCATGGTTCCCGTTCCGCCGCCGCCTGGACCTACCGTTGCTGCTCGCGGACCTATGGTTCCTGTGCCGCCGCCGCCTGGACCTACCGTCGCAGCTCGTGGCCCCATGGTCCCCGTACCGCCGCCACCTGGCCCAACAGTGGCATAACAATCTGGGGCATTTAGCTGTTAGTCTTTAATTCGTTCAGTCGCTCGAACTAGGTGCAGGTCGCTCATTAATTCGTTCACTGGACAGGAGACTGATCAGTGCCATCTCTGGATATATCCCTATGGTTCGCCGGTCTAGGCGTGGAGGCAGTAGCCGTCGCACTGCTGCTCCGTAGGCATATCTATCGAATTGTCCCGATCTTCTGCCTTTACGTTCTCTGGACCATCGCAAGCGATGTGGCCATGATGGTTTTGAGCCATTACTATGACCCGCACGGCGCGAAATACACCCAGATCTACATGGTCGAGCTTTCTCTCGACTTTCTCTTCCAGTTCTGTGTACTTGTCGAACTAGCCTGGGCGGTATTGCGCCCGATACGGGCTGCTTTGCCTCGCCGCACGATCATCATCATTGCGGTCGTCTTACTGCTTGTCGGAGCAGCCACGTGGCCAATTGCCGGCAGGGTGACTCTTCACTATCCCGATCCGCAGTACTACACATTGATGCGCCTTCAGAAAGCATTTTCGATGCTTCGCGTGTTGATCGTTTTCGTTCTCGCAGGCTTCAGCCAATTACTTGCCATTGGATGGCGCGATCGCGAACTGCAGATTGCCACCGGCCTCGGTTTCTACTCCCTTTGCACCTTGGGCGCTTCCATCCTTCATTCCCAGCATCAGACCGTGGCAATGTACCACATTGTGGACCAGATCGTGCCCGTCAGCTACTTTTGCTCCCTGCTCTACTGGGTTTTCAGCTTCGCCCAGCAGGAAGCCGCACGCCAGGAATTTTCGCCGCGCATGGAGGGATTCCTGCTGGCAGTCTCAGGGGTCGCTCGCTCAGACCGCGAAAAACTGGATGAGTTGCGCCGCAAGTCAAAGAAGTAAAAGAATTTTTGCTCCCATGTGTACTCAATGAATGAGCACGTTACCTGCGGGGTTACCAAGGTGCACCACCCGTTTGGTAACCTCGGAACACAAATAACCCTCCCAGTCCCTTGCAGTTGTATGGCACAATGGGTTCTAAGTTCGGTGGTAGATTCAGTAGCAGATACGGACAGCTGGAACGAACCGGCTGCAAACAAGGTTACGAATAACGTCCTTGAGGGTCACTAACGATGTCGTCGATATTGCCTTTGTTACAAATTCTTGCCTTTGCGGCCGTGGCGGTTTACTTCGGATACCGAAGAGCGAGCCTGCGGAAACGTAATAATCAGTCCTGGGATTCTCTCCTTTCTCGATTGCGCGTCGATTGGAGCGCACGGGAACTCAGCGATAACTTCCTCTGGAAGGAAGGCATCGACGTAACTGCTGAGAATGCCTGGCAGCGGATGGAAGGCCCCAATGGCCTTTGGGTCATGTATCAAAACTCACGTGTGATGTTGGAAATGGCTGACTTCGCCGCCCGCAACAACCCCGACGTGGACAAATTGATTGTGGAAACTCTGCGTAGCGACGCCATGCAGATTCGCGTGTGCGTTCTCATGTGCCTCGCGCAATACGGATTCAGCCAGGCCAGCGAGGGCGTCCGCATCAACGCATTCCGCGCCGCCGCCATGTACACAGGAATGGCCGCAAGAATGACCGCATTGCTGCAGAATTACGAAGCCGGCATTCTTCCCGATTTCGTAGCAGCAATGTAACGCACCACCTTTGGAATCTTGGTTCCTCAAGGAAAAGCCCGGCTAAGGCCGGGCTTTTCCTTTCCCTGCATTAGCCGAGTTCAAGCGCCGTTCTCCGCCAGGAAAGCATTGATCTGGCCATACTCGTCTTGGCTCAACCTGAAGGACAGCGCCGGCACCAGACCCTCCACCTGCCGAGCACTTCTGCCGCCCACAATTGCCGCTGTCACCGCCGGTTTCCGAAGCGTCCAGGCCACCGCAACCACCCCCGGCTCTACGCCATGACCTCGGCCTATCTCTCGCAGCAGGTCCACCAGCCTCATGTTCCGGCTCAACCGCGGCTCATTGAACTCCACCGACCGCCGCCGCCAGTCGTCCGCAGGCAACACGGCAATCCGCTCCGCGGTCATCTTGCCTGTCAGCAGCCCCGAAACCATAGGCGAATAGTTGATGACTCCGATCCCGTTCTGCTGGGCAAACGGCAGAATCTCCGCTTCAATCGCCCGCCGCAGCATCGAGTAGGGCGGCTGAAGACTCGTGATCGGCGCAATCTTCTGCGCCCGCTTCATCTGCTCAACGTTGAAGTTCGACACCCCAATCCAGCGGATCTTTCCCTCTTCCTTGAACTTCGCCAACGCCTCCCAGCCCTCCTCGATTTCCGTTTCGGGATTGGGCCAGTGAACCTGGTAGAGGTCGATCTGCTCCAACCCCAGCCGCCGCAGGCTCCCCTCTAATTCTTCGCGCAGCGAAGCGGCCTTCATCGATCGATAAATCGACCGATGCTCATGCCAGCGCATGGAGCACTTGGTAAACACCAGCGGCCGTGCGCCCGACCATCCCTTCAGCGCCTTGGCCACCACTTCTTCTGAGTGGCCGAGCCCATAAATCGCAGCCGTGTCAATCCAGTTCACGCCAAGCTCCAGCGCCCTCTGGATTGCGCCAACCGATTCGTCATCATCCTGCGGTCCCCAGGCGAACTCCCAGTTCCCGCCGCCAATCGCCCACGCCCCAAAGCCAATGGACGTCAATTGCAAATCAGAGTTTCCAAGTGTTTTGAGTGCAGTCGAAATCGTAGTCGCCATATCACCACCATAGATGCGGGAGCGGGGCCGAAGGAAGCAATGAACTGCGTGATGCGGACGCGGACATACATACATCAAACTGTCCACGATGATGCTAAAATAGCGAATAACGCATCAAATCATCTGAATGATGCGGAGGTAAAGAATGAGAACCACCATAGATATCCGCGACGAAGTACTTGCCGAGGTCAAGGCCTACGCAGCCGCGCGCTCAATCAGCAACGGCGCTGCCGCCAGTGAGCTCATTCAGCGCGGCCTCCAGGCCGAGATCCCAACCAAATGGGAGAATGGCCTCTTGGTGTTCGACCCGGGTCCCTCGGGAGCAATCACCACGGAACACGTCTTGCGGCTCAAGGACGAAATGGAAGGTGAGCCCTGGTGAGAATTGGCCTGCTTGATGTCAATGCGCTTATCGCGCTTCTGTGGAAAGAGCACCCGTTCCACAAGGTCTGTGCAGAATGGTTTGGAAATGTCGGGCAATCCTCCGGCTGGGCTACCTGTCCCATCACTGAAGCCGGTTTCGTCCGCGTTGTGTGTAGCCCTGCCTTCACTGCGAGAACTCCCTCAGTCGATTTCGCCATCGAGGTGCTCAAAACAGCTACGAAATCAGGCGCTCATCACCACTTCTGGGCCGACGATCTGCCGATTTCAGTCCTTGCACATCGATGGAAGAGGCCGCTCGGCCACAAACAGGTCACAGATGCCTACCTGTTATCACTGGCGGAGCA
>JANXQR010000786.1 GCA_025353435.1 Acidobacteriota bacterium
CGAAGACACCAACGTGCTTGCGGGGATCGTGCAGTTCTATTACATCCGGCTCGGCGTATTTTTTGGCTGTCTGGGAATCTTCTCCCGCCTCATTCGTGGGGAGATGATCGATCGCAGTCTCCACTTCTATCTGTTATCCCCAGTACGCCGTGAGGTCCTTCTGCTGGCGAAGTTTATCGCTGGATCCTTTAGCGCTCTCGCTCTGTTCGGGACGGCGATCATCGCGGACTTTGCCCTAATGTATGTCGGATTCGGAGCAGCCGGCCAGGACTACGTATTCCATGGTCCTGGACTTGGGCAACTCGAGTCCTACCTCGTAATTATCGTGCTCGCCTGCCTGGGTTATGGCGCAGTCTTCCTTCTTTTAAGCATGATGTTTAGAAACCCAACTCCAGCCGCAATGCTTGTCCTGGGATGGGAAGCCATCAACCCCGTGTTTCCCTCAATCTTGCAAAAGATCAGCGTGGCATCCTATTTGCGTCATCTCATGCCGATCACGGTACCTGGCGACGGCATCTTTGCGTTGCTCACGGTGCAGACCGAGCCCGTCCCAGCCTGGGTTGCGGTCCTTGGACTGCTCGCCCTGATTGCGATAGTGCTTGGTTATTCATGCGTCAGAATCCGACGACTCGAGATTCGATACACAACTGAGTAATCGCAGGGTCAAGACTGCATGTCCCAATTGTCAAGTTTGGTTTATGGCACTTGCATTGGCCGGATTGTGGGTCCCGTCGAATTCCGCGGCCACTCCAACCTGGTGCACTCGTCCGAGCGTGCGCCATTGCAAGACGCGCAGAATCAAAGAATGTCTTGGGATTCTGCTAAATTCAGCATTCATTGAATACCGATCAAACAGCCTTGCTCACCGCTATTTTGATGTTATTAGAGTTCCTCGCCTTGGCTCTGAGAACGGCTTGGCGAACGGGCAGTTCGTTGAGCAACAGTTCAGAGGATCGGACCAGAGGATTGGCATGAAACCATCTCTGCACAATGTTGCCGTGAAGCAGATTCAACACGGCAAGTAGAGACATTCCCTGATGGTGCGCCATCCACTCGCGAACGATGACAGGCTTTTCGAGTGAGTGGGAGAAATCTGCAGCCTCATAGAATCCGTAATCACCTTCCCACCCGGCATCCGCCATTCTGTGTAAGTTGCGGAGAGCTTCAACCGAGTCGACGCCGAGAGCAAGAAAGGACGAATAGGGCGAGACAGTTGGGCCGGCATCCGCGTCGATTTTGAGCGCGGTTTCAGGAATCCCGAATGCATGGTATTGGTAGTGACCGGCGTCATCTTGGCGAGAGAAGCCAGATTCCGAGATGCCCCAGGGAATATTCAGAGATCGCGCGAAGGCCCTCTGCACTTGCACGCAAGAACGCAAGGTGCGGGCTATCAAAGTGTCCGGATAACTTCGCATCCACAGGCTCGGCATCAGGTATTCGAACATGGTGCCAGTCCATGACAGTAGGATGAAGTGGCTGAAGGTGCGTGTATGACCGCGACCAAGATTCAGCCAGCTTTGTTGCGGAAGGTCACCTCGGGCTACCGAGAGGAACGCAGCGATGCGCGCCTCTGAAGCGAGCAAGTCATAGCAAGCCGGATGCAGCCTTTGCGCGGCCACGTCATAGCCGACAGAGAGCATTCTGCGATCGGGATCAACGAGGAAGCTAAACTCTGTTGCGTCGGCCACGCGCTCGGCATGCTTTGCGACGGTAAGGAGTTCCGAAGCCAAGGCACGCAGTTTGCGAGTCGCTTCGGGAAGAGTTGCACGAAGTTGCTTGCCGAGCACGAGTAGCGGCGAGTTGTCTTCAAGTGTGACAAGGGCGCTCGCCAGGCGCGCGCAGAACTCCTCTGAGAAGGCCGCGGAAGCGTTTATCGAGGGCACCTCCTCTTTCCGAACTAAATCGAGCCCCGGAAGGGCACCGAGCGGCCTGTACTTGGCCAGGAGCCAGGGCGTGTAGTTATCAAGCAAGGTGAGAATCGCGGACATGCGATGTGCTGTCTCAGCAATCCACCAATGATCCAACTGGTCCGCAGTGAGTGTGGCCGAGGATGCGGAGAGTGCAGCACTAGCGGCAGGGAGCCAATCAATCCATTCGGCGACAGAAGCATTGGGGCTCGGTAAAGGGATCTGAGCAAGTTGAGCGGACCGATCACCCTTTGTACGAAGAAGCTGCCAATGCGTCACCAGACCCTTGAATAACTGGGGAGAAAGCACTGGCTGCCGGCCGAGAGCGAGCGCACCGCCGCGGAGTGTGTAAAGGCTGGCTACGAAGTTCCCACTGTCGACAGAAGAGATTGTGAGTGGAGCCAGGGGTGCGAGCGACTGGGTATCGTACCAGTTGTAGAGATGGCCTCGGTGCTTCTCAAGCTTTTCGATTGTTGCGAGTGTTCGGTTAGTGAGATCAACAAATTCAGGCGCCGTAAGGAATCCGAACTGGCAGGCAGCCTGGCGGGCGTTGAGCAGCAGCCCAAGGTTTGTGGGAGAGACGCGAGCGGCTTCGAAGGTCCCTTCCTCTTCAACATTGTCAGGGATAAGGTGGTTGTGGTTTTCTCCTCCAAACTGGTGAAAATAGCGCCAGATGCGCAAGGCATTGGAAAGTAGAAAGTCTTCTTCTGCACGTCCGATGCTCTTTGGAATGTCGCTCGGAGAACGGTTGAGCCACACAGTCACAGTGTGCGAGAAAGCCCAGACCATCAGGATGGGAGCTGCGTACGAAATGGCGTTCGTTTGCGGGGAATTGAAGTAGATGAGGATCCCCAGGCCGAGTGAGATGAATGGTACGAAGGCAAGATAGCGGTCGACCGGAGTTCGATTGGAGGATCGCGATTCACTCTGGGCCGCGGTTTCCCATTCAAGAAGCCGTTTACCGGTGATAAACCTCCTTACGAGAGACCGGACGATTGCATCGATTGCGAGCAAGGTCTGGTGAGGAAGGAAGACAAGGTTAAGCAAAGCGATGAATAGACCCTTCCCAAAGCCGGAGAATGCATCGCCGAATCCATCCTTTGTGTCACTCCGTAACGCGCCTGCGAGGCTGAATCCGAGCGCGACGAAGGATGGGAAAATGAGCATAAGAAGCGAGACAACGGTCCAATAGCGTGGACCGCCCGCCATACCGAGCCAACCTGCGACGAACAGTATGAAGGTGAATGGCTCCACGAGGGAGCGGCGCAGATTGTCGAAGATCTTCCAGCGCGAGATGATGGAAATCGGGTTGTTTACCCAATGGCCCGACTCCTCCGGAACGCGCGGGAACATCCACTGCACAATCTGCCAGTCCCCGCGAACCCAACGATGCTTGCGATGGATGTATGCGCTGTAATGCGAGGGATAATCGTCGATGAGTTCCACATCGGTTGCCAAACCCGCCCGGGTGTAAGCGCCTTCAATCAGGTCATGACTCAGCAGGGCGTTGCGCGGAAAGCGCCCATCGAGCACGCTGTGAAATGTGGCAACCTCATAGATACCCTTGCCGGTGAAGCTGCCTTCGCCAAAGAGGTCCTGGTAGGCATCGGAGACCGAGCGAGTGTAAATGTCGAAGCCGCTCTGACCGGAGTAGATGGTTGCCAGGCGAGAACGGGATGCGGACTGAACCGTAATTCCAATTCGCGGCTGCAGGATGCCATACCCCGACGTGACAATGTGCAGCTTGGGGTCAATGACCGCCTGGTTCAGCGGATGCGCAATCGCACCAATGAGTCGTGCAGCCGTACCGCGCGGGAGCTGCGTGTCGGAGTCCAGGGTGAGTACGTAGCGGACTGGGCTGAGAACCTTGAGAGGCCCTGCCTTGATGGGGAACGCGTCAAATGTGCCGACGAGAAGCTTGTTCAGATCAAGCAGCTTTCCTCGTTTGCGTTCCCAGCCCATCCACACACCTTGCCGGGTGTTATAGATGCGATGGCGATGAAGGAGGAGGAAAGAGCCGTTTTTGGGCGAGGCGTACTTGGCGTTCAGTTCGTCGATAAGTTGGACCGCGAGCTCGACAAGAGGGTGAGTGTCGTGATCTCGCGGTTTTGATATTGAATCGGGGAGGTCACTGAGGAGCGCAAAGTGGAGGTTTGGGTCACGATTGGCGAGAAAACGGACTTCGAGATCGACAACCATTTTGCGGACTTGCTGTTCGTTAAGCAGCAGCGTGGGAACGGCGACCAGGGTGGCGAATTCAACAGGGATGCTCTTGCTGAAGTCGAGCTTTGAAAGAGTCTGCGGGCCGAAAATGGCAGTCACTGTATTGTTGACCAATTCAACGGCGACTTGCGTGACAGGCAGCAGGATGAGGGCTACTGCAATGACCAGGGCTGTAGTCGACGACGTGGACAACAAGGGGAAGAGCATTCCCGCGATGCCGAAGATGGTGATCAGCGCGATGCCCACGAGGTAGAAGTCGTCGGCCGCGGAACGAGTGAGCATTCGAATGCGGTCGATGAGAGGCGGGTGAAAGCCAGTCCGCGCGGCGAGTTGGGTTAGCCCCTTATCCACCAGGTAATAGCCGACATGAACACGGCGCTGATGAATGCGCGGGTCGTCTGAGCGGAGGTGGACAGCCTCTTTCGCAAGTTCAATTGCGGTGTGCGCAACCATTGACTCGCCGCAATCGGAGTGGCGGGCGACGAATGCAACACGGCTGCGATAGTATTCGCGGCTTTCGAAGTCCATGCTTGCGTAGACCTGCGCGGGATCCTGGCGAAGCGTCGCATCAAATGCGATCAGCGGTTCGATTATTGAAACCCAATCGGCACGGCTAACGAGACGGAGGCTCCGAATGCGACACGAGATCGGAAGATGATCGAGGTCGGCGGAAGAGTCCAGCAGGTTGCGCGCCTCGACCAGCAGTGATTCAAGCAGCGCGAACTCAAGGAAGTTGGTGATGCTCCAAAGTTCTCCCACATCCAGAGGTTCGTGCACTTGTAACTCGCGAATGAACATGCGAAAGGTCAGTGGCGAAAAGTCTCCATCGACGGCCTTGAGATATATCTCAGCTGAGGTTGCAGCCCGGGGTTCATCCTGATGCGCATTGAGAATAACGCGGGGCAATTCGACCACGAGACGAGGATTATCGGACACTCCCGCAACAGCTGACCGAAGCAGGCGAAAATTCTCCCGCAACTCGAGCAAGGCTGAGTTTCTTGAAGTTACGTGATTATCTCTGCCTTCGGCATCTTCAATGGGAAGCGAGGCCAGGTCTCTCTCCAGCAACTTGAGCGAATGTTGGGCTGCGCGAATTCGTGCCGGGAAAGCGCCGGTGGTTTCGGGCCGGCGAACCACGTCCCACGATGCCGCAGCGCCCGCCGCGGCGCGAAGGTGATCGAGCATTTGCTGTTGGTCGGAAATTGTGGCGGATTCAGTCATAGAGTCTTACCGGTAACTTGCGGCTTGCATCTCAAACATGGCAGCGTAGCGCCCCCCGAGCGCCACGAGTTGAGCGTGGCTACCCTCTTCCACCAGGCGGCCTCCTTCGAGCACAACAATGCGGTCGGCCATGCGGACGGTGGAAAAGCGATGGGAGATCAGGAGGGCCATTTTGCCGTAGGTGAGCTCGGCAAAACGCTCGAAGACTTCGAATTCGCTGCGGGCGTCGAGTGCGGCAGTGGGTTCGTCAAGAATGAGCAACTGTGCGTCGCGCAGGTAAGCGCGGGCCAATGCGAGCTTCTGCCATTCCCCGCCTGACAAGTCGACGCCGCCTTCAAAGCGGCGTCCAAGCATCTGGTCGTAGCCGCCAGACAACTTGGCGACAACTCCGGCCGCAAGGCTCTTTTCCGCTGCGTATTCAATCTCTTCTTGTGTGTGCGGCAATTCGATGCGACCGACCACAATGTTTTCGCGGGCAGTCATCTCATAGCGCATGAAATCCTGAAAGATCACGCCAATCTCGGAGTGCAGCGCCGCCAGGTCATATTCGCGAAGATCCACGCCGTCAAGCAGTATCTGGCCCTCGGTTGGATCGTAGAGGCGCGTTATCAGCTTGACCATGGTCGTCTTGCCCTGGCCGTTTTCTCCAATCAGAGCCACGCGGTCACCGGGGCTGAGCGTGAAATTGAAGTCGCTTAAGATGCGTCGGTCTGTGCCGGGATAAACGAAGGAAACATTTCGAAACTCGAAGCCACGCACGATCGGATTCGGCACCGGAAGGCCGCCGACCTTGGATTCGACCCGAGGCTTCATTTCAAAGAATGCAAGCAGATCAGTGAGAAAGAGAGCTTGGTCAGCAACGCCAGATGCTGTCGAGAAAGCCTGCTGAATACTCGCCATGGATTGCATGATGGCCGTCGTGATGAGAGTGAGGTCTCCGATGCTGAACCGGCCTTGAATCGTGCGATAAATACTGTAGCCGTAAGCGCCGTAGTATCCAAGCTGCCCGAGAATCGCCAGCAGGCCGCCCCAGAAAAGCCGCCGGCGGTTGAGCGCCACGTTCTCTTTGTAGATGCGCTCGGAGAGGCCAGTAAATCGGCTCGTCAAGTAATCGCTGAGGTTGAAGAGCTTAAGCTCTTTGGCCGCCTCTTTGCTGCCACCCACCTGGCGCAGGTAATCCATTTGCCGGCGCCAAGGAGTCTGGCGGAAGTTCTTTGCGTAACTGAGAAAGGCAAAATGGCTTTCTCCAAGGAAGGCGGGAATGATGCCCGCTACGAGTAGCAGCAGGAGGAACGGAGAATACCGAACGAGGACAGCCGAAAACGCGATTGCGGTCACCGTCAGCTGAATGAGCCGGCCCATTTGTTGGATCATAGCCAGCCGGTCAGTGGCCTGCACCCTGGCACGCTCGAGCCGATCGTAAAAGACCGGATCCTCGTAAACGGTCACGTCGAGAGCCGCAGCCTTCCGCATCACCTCGACGCTCACGTGATGGGTGTAGCGATCGGCCAGCAGGCCATCGCAGTAATCCACCAACCGCGACAGAACGCCGATGAGCACCGCCAGCACCATCTCGGCGGCAACCAGCCACCAAAAGTGTTGAGGTAAGGGCCTGTGCAACCGAATCGTATTCACGCCATCGATGATGAAGCGGCCGATAATTCCGACGCCGACTGGCAGAAAGGCAACCACGACGCGGAGAGCAATGTTCCAGAAGACGACCGACGGGCCGGACTCCCAAACAAAATGGAGGACCGCTGGCACATTCTTGAGCGCACGTACGCGGTCAGCCCAAGCGTTGCCGGGGCTTGGAGGTTGGTCGGCGTGTTGCTCGCCGGACTCACCCTCGATCTTCACGTCCTTCACGGATGAAATCATGCACCCCTCAGAAATCTGCCTAACTTGGGAGAGCCGTGAATGACTGGCCAGGTGTTGGGATCCAGGCCAAGATCTCAGCATTGCGCCGCGGCCGGCGCGATAATTCCGTGATCATTGTGTTCGATGCATCTTGTTCGCCCATCGTTGTTCGTCTCGGAGGCAAACGGGCCCGGATCGAAGGGTTACAGGCAGGTTGAAACGTCGATTCGGCAGCGGGCTCTTATTCCATTCTTTCCTGTCGAGCCAAAATACGCCACATCTAATATTTGTCGGAGGTGTAAGTCTTGAAGCCCGCAATCGACATTCCACGTTGTGCCTCCGGGCTTTTCATGAACGTATCCCAGACAAATCCGGTGCGCGCGTTCTCCGCCATCAGCATGGTAATTCCAGTGTCAATGCCGATCACGTCTGCGTCAAACCAGTTTGTCAATGGATTGAATGCATCCACGAACCCGTACCGGCTCCATGTCTCGGGATATCTGTCATGAATGGTTCTCAGAACTCGCATGGTTGCGTTGGGTAGAAACGGCAATGAGCCTCCCGTTGCCGCGGGAACGATGGTTCCATCAATCGGGCCCATTGCGGGAGGGCCTCCCCAGATCACATAGCCTTTGTCGGAGTCCGATGCGGTAATGCCCCAGAGCGCGTTGCTGTAGTCAGGAAACTCCACATTTAATTGCAGGCAGAATCGCCGATGCACATCGGTGGCGATGACTGAATTTTCAAAGTAATCCGCGTAGCGATCTTTCTTGTGCCGGAAATCGAACCATGCCTGCGAATACTGGTGCACAAATAGTGGCGCGAACGATCCGACGTAGCGCAACCCATCGTATTCAAAGACTCGCCGCTTCCAGGCGAACCAGACCTCGCTGCTGAGCGGGTGTGAAGATGATCCCATTCCCAGCAGGTAGATCATCATCAATTCGCTGTAGAAGTCCCATTTGGAGGGCAGGAAGCCGAATTCAGGAGTCCACCCCTGCGGCAGCAGGCTCGTGTCTTCTGAGAGCCACGTCCAGTCCACGCGATCAAAGATTGCCTGTGCCAGCTGGGTAATCGTTGCATCTTGAAAATACTGGCGGCAGGTCAGGATGCCGCATAGCAGAATCGCAGTGTCAACGGACGAGACCTCAGAATCCCAAATCCGTTCACCCGTTTCGATATTGGCAAAGTGATAGAAGAATCCACGATGCGTGGGCAATTTGTGCCATAGGAAGGACAACGAAGCGATGACCCGCGAGCGCGCTTCAGCGGCGGTCAAGAAATTTCGCTTCACTCCGATGCAGAGTGAGGTCAAGCCAAAACCAGTCGACGCCACGCTGGCCACGATGCTCGTGTCCTTGGTGCGAATACTGCAGCGGTCCTTGACCAATCCTGTCAGGGGGTTGGCCTGCTCCCAAAAGTAGAGGAAATTGCGGTGTTCCAACTCATTCAGAAATTGATCATCTTCACTCGAAAGCAAGGATGGCGCGGGAGGAACTGCAGGGCGGGTATGCGACGCCGTCGTCCCGGTTTGGGCGGCTGCTTTTTCGAGAAACGGAATCGCGCCTGCTTGTGCGAGCGGCCAACCCAATGACAAGCTCCCAACCTGGCGCAGCAAATTGCGACGGGTATATTTACCGTCTCGATCGGCAATAATATTGTGAATCCCCGGCACTTTCATTTCGTAGATTCGATTGAGTGCATCGCATCTCCCGCCCGTATTTGCACGAACCACGTGCCATCCTTGATAGGGTACTTGCAATCGGGCCGAAACTGCTATTAGCTTTCAATGTGTTGGATGTCGAAAAATGAACAGTAGTTGAGCGTGCATGGGACGACAAATCGTTTCAAAGGTGCGTCAAACCCATTTGTGGGGGCTGAATTCGGTGAAATCGACGTGATGCGAAGAACGGCTGTCATCTGGACAACCATCGTAGTGTTGACATGCGCGGGGGCCATTGCCCTCGTAGTGTTCATGCGCCACTGGAGTGGGGAAGCTATGACCCTGCAAGGGGCGGTGATTCGTCGCGACGACGATAGTCGGAGGGAGTTGCCGATCGCCGACGTTGTAGTAACCGCCTCGGATGGAGCCACAAGTGTCACCACGAAGTCTAATGCCTCTGGTTACTTTAGCCTCCCATTTCGGGGCGGCGTCTGGCCAGGGCACGCCGCAATCCTTAGCTTCTCGCATCCGGACTTCGAACCTCTGCAAATAAAATTACAATCCGGCTTTCGTCAGGCCGCCAAAGAATTGTATATCGCCCCAATGGTTCCCTTGCCTGAACGAGCTGGCGCGAGCCAAGGCAACTCGCAAATTGCAGTGGCAAATATCAAGGTAAGATACACGGTCAACACCCCAACCGAAGTCGAAATCGGCAGCGCGGTCAAGACTTTTCAGGTCGTCAATAAAGGAAACGTACCCTGCGATCGTCAATCCCCCTGTTCTCCGCACGGAAATTGGAAGGCATCCTCGGGGTCCGCCTCGTTGGACGCCGGAGTCGACAATGTTTTTGGCAATGTGAGAGTTTCGTGCGTCTCCGGCCCCTGCCCGTTTACTAAAATTGATTCCAGCGGCTTCGAGCATGGCGGCCGTTACATCACCGTTACCGCTCTGGATTGGTCGGACACGGCAACGTTTCTGTTGGAGGCTGAGGTTCTGCATGTTTCGATCAATTCGAATGTGCGCGAGGCCTATCCTGCCATATTCGCCCGAGCCCTCAACTTCACCCTGCCTCCCACCCAGGAGGGGGTCAGCCTCGAAGCTGAGGTCGACGGCGCTCCCATGGTCTTTCCACTGGGAAACGACCTCTATTTGAGCTGGGCGTCCTGCACGTCCAGAATCGATAGTGGTGAGGAGAAAACTACTGTTTACCGTTGCGAACTCAAGCCCGGATACCGGTTCTAAGTGGACTTTAAACCTTGCGACGAGTGCCGGCTCACGTTTCGCCCGGGGCCGAGATGAACCACGATTGCGTCTGTATCTCGGAAGAATGTGATGCCGCGGATATATTGGACTGAAACGTAGGCTGGGCGCGGTGCGAGGGTGCATCATTGCTACAGCGCATTGCGAGTAACCCTTGAAGTGAACCCATTCCCTGCACCTTATCGGGAGCCTTAAATCGCCCAACCAATCACGCTGGAGAATCGACGAGTGAAGAAGTTCGCAAGCGCAACCGATCCCCTTTGGTACAAAGACGCGATTATCTATGAACTCCATGTCAGGGCATTCGCCGACTCGAACGGCGACGGCGTCGGGGACTTCCCGGGACTCATCTCGCGGCTGGACTATCTCCAGGACCTGGGCGTCACATGCATCTGGCTCCTCCCTTTCTTTCCCTCACCGCTGCGTGACGACGGCTACGACATCGCCAACTACGTTGAAGTGAACCCGTGCTACGGAACCCTGGACGATTTCAAGAAATTCCTTGACGCCGCTCACCAGCGCGATATGCAAGTGATGATCGAGTTGGTCATCAATCACACCAGCGATCAGCACCCCTGGTTCAAGGCTGCCCGCATCGCCCCCCCTGGTTCACCCACGCGAGAAATGTACGTCTGGTCTTCCACGGACCAACTCTACAAGGATGCACGCATCATCTTCACCGACACCGAAAAGTCCAATTGGACATGGGATGAATCAGCCAAAGCCTATTACTGGCACCGATTCTTCTCACACCAACCTGACCTGAACTTCGACAATCCCCTGGTCATTGATGAGGTCCTCAAGGCCATGAGGTTCTGGCTGGATATGGGAGTCGATGCGCTGCGCATTGACGCGATTCCGTACCTGGTGGAGCGCGACGGAACCTCTTGCGAAAATCTGCCTGAGACGCACGCCGTTATCAAGACCATCAGGGCCGCCATCGATGCGGAGTATGCCAATCGAATTATTCTGGCTGAAGCCAATCAGTGGCCTGCCGATGTTCGCCATTATTTTGCTGACGGCGATGAGTGCCACATGGCATTTCA
>JANXQR010000788.1 GCA_025353435.1 Acidobacteriota bacterium
TTCATCTCCAGCGCGTTGAATTCGCCAAAAGCTCCGTTGGTGCGCTCGCGAAGGTTGCGGCGGTTGCAATCAAGGTGTCCGTATCCCACCTGAGTGCTGTCCGTGCATAGCCCGGTCGTGACCGCTCCCGGGTAGTCCGCCGCCAGTGCGGCTAGGTTGGGGTTGCCGTTTGTGGTTTGGAAGTTGCCTACTTGGTGGTTGCCTACATAATTGACCTCGGCCACCGTCTTGTTACCCAACTGATGCGAGAAGCCGAAGATCCACGACTCGGTGTATGGGTTGTGGAAGTTGGGCGCTACGTTGGTCTGGTTCTTGCGTCCGGAGTTGCCGCCCAAAGGAAGGAAGGGCAGGTCCAGGGCTCGCACTTGCGCTCCGCTTGCGCCGCTGGATGGCAGGCACTGAATCGACACACCGCATCCTGAAATGGACCCGCTGTTAATCACCGGCGCCGAAGTGGCCACGTTCAGAAACATGTTGTAAAACGCCGGGTCGTAGTTGATCGAGAACCCGCCACGAACCACCAGCTTTTTGTCAAAATTCGGGTTATAGGCGAAACCGGTACGCGGCTGGAACTGCTTCCAGTGATTCGGGATCTCGGGAACCGTCCGAATATAGAGAGGCTGCGACTGATCCCAGAACGCTGTGGACGCGCTAAGCTCGCGCTTGGTCGTCTGGTTGTGCAGCAGGTTGACCGCCTGGCCGAAGAACTCCCAGCGCACGCCCAAGTTCAGCGTCAATTCGGGCGTGATCTTCCAGTCATCCTGGAAGTAGGCGGAAGCGTCCGGCTCTGTGAACTTGGTAGTAAAGCCGTTACTATTGGCCAGCGACAAGGTGCCGCGGCCGTGTACAAACCGCGAAAAACTCGAGAAGCCGAAGTTGCCGTTGTAATTGGGAAGGAACGGGTTCGGGGAATTCTGGTAGTCCCATTCCCCACCGAACAGGATCGTCTGCTTGCCCTTCGTCCAGGTCACGTTGTCCTGTACTTGAGTCACCTTCACCGTGCGGCCCTGAGGAATGTTGCTCGGATATCCGAATCCCAAAAACCCGTAAGGGGTGCCATCTACCGTGGTTTTCCCGTTAATGGCAATTGGGGTTGTGCACTGGTCCGGCGTGTTTACCGTGCATTTAGGCTGACCACCGCCCTGGAAGTCCAGCTTGGTCTGCTGGAACGAGTAGCGCACCTGGTTCACAATCGATTGCGTAAGCGTGCGGCTCCAGTCCGCCCCAATCGAGTGCGCCGTATCGGGAACGTTGAACCAGGCGCCTGCGACCACGCTACCGCCTCCATTGATGAACGGATCATCCTGATAGAAGTAGCGAATGAAGAAGTGGTCCTTGCCCGTAGGTTGGAAGTCCAAGCGTCCCAGAAGCTCTTCATCGTTCTGCAGCGACGGGACACTGCGGCCGATCTCCGACATCTCGATCGGGGTCGTCGTCGCCCCTACTGTCACCGGGACATTCACCAAGGCGCCGACTACTCGCGGGTTTCCAGTCTTGATCGAGTACGGTCCGTTGTTGACCAGCGCCGCCACGCCTGGTTCGTTCGGGAAGGCGGCCTGCAATTGTGTAAGGCCGTTGGGCGTCGGGGTCAGGGTCGACGGACCGCTAAGGCTCGTCCCACCACCATTCCGGAATCTGTCGAAATATGCGCTGCCGAAAAACCACATTTTGTCATGGAACTTCGGCACCGGGCCGCCAAACGTGCCGCCAAATCGGTTGTCCACGTAACGGGGAAGCGTTGGCACTATGCAATTGTCCGATGCCGATGGCACCTCGCCGGGCTTGCAGTAACCCAGGAACGGCGACTTCTGCCCCTGCGAAAATGACTCACCCCAGTTGCCTTCGTAGAACTCAAACGCCGATCCGTGGAACTGGTTCGAGCCCGCCTTCGTCAGGTAGTTCACGATCGAGCCGGCATTGCGCCCGTACTGCGCGCTGAAGTTGTTGGTGATCACTTCAACGCCGGTCAGTGCGTCCTGGTTCGAGAACGACACCTGCGGACCCGCGACCGAGTTGTCGTTGTTCGACTGGCCGTCAATCTCAAAATTGTTGGCGCGGCCACGCTGGCCTTGCGAAGAGAAGCCACCGTACCCGCCGTTGCTGTTCGAGAAGCTATTGTCGTGCGTAATCGAAACACCGGGCGTCAACAGCGCCACCGTATCGAATCCGCCGCCGAACGGCAGGTTTTCCAGCGCCTCAGACTCAAGCGTTACCGCCACCTGCGATTCCTCAGTGCTCAGCAGCGGAGCCACCGCGCTCGCTTCAACCGTTTCCACGCCCGTGCCCACCTGCAGCATTTCATTGCCCAGCGTCAGCGTGCCCACTGTGATATTTACGTTGCTTACAGTCAATGCCGAAAACCCCGGAGACGAAATCGTCACCGAGTACACACCCAGAGGAAGGCTCAGCACCGAAAACGTTCCGTCGGAGCGCGATGTTTGCGTGTAAACCGCTCCCGTCGATACGCTCTTGACCATGATCTTGGCATCGGGAACTACTGCACCCTTGGGGTCCATCACAGTTCCACTCACTCCGCCAGTCGTGATTCCCTGTCCATAAACGGGGACTACGGCAACTGACAAGAGCAGCAGCAGAACAAGGGTGATGCCGGACAGAGAGAACAAAGTGGAAATACGCGTGCTTGAAAGGGGCATTAGAACTGTCTC
>JANXQR010000797.1 GCA_025353435.1 Acidobacteriota bacterium
GTTGAAGTAACCGTTAAGTGGCACGGGATGGACCTGGGTATAAGCGGAGAAAGTGCCGGCGTTCTGCAGCGAGCATCGGCGCGGAGAAGAAAATGGTATTCCGACTTTACTTCGGTCCATTCGTGACGATATCGATAAGTCATGCGCGGTTCCCAAGACAGGGTGGCGGTTTTCTCGCCGAAATCTATCTTTACGGCACTCACACCGAAGACCTTTTCCAGGGACTTCCGATCGTGATCGGACAGATCTCGCACCAAAGAAGCGCTCGACCAGGCCTTCTGGGGTTCTCACCCGAGATCGTCCTGGAAAACGCCATCGCGTGGTTCCATCACGGTCTTGCTCCATCTCACTAACTATGAAACTGCTCTGATGTTGCCCGTTGTCCCGACGCGTCTGTCAGTACGCGCTGGACGGCAGTAGAGCTTTCATAGGCCGTTCGGACCACTGTCAATGCTTCGTCGGAAAGACTGGCGCCATGTTGCATGAGGAGCGTCTGAAGATTGACGTGTACCAGCATGGAAGGTGCGATCAGGTTCTTTCGGAGTGCCTCGAACGATGAGGACAGCTCTCTGAAATCACGCTCCCTTCGATTCTTCAGCCAAAGTAGCACACCCAGCCCGGCACCAAACGCGAGAAACAGCACGCGATATGCCGCCATGACCGGTGTCGGATGGAGCAGTTCGGTCAGAAAACCACGATCCCCCATGGTTGCATGCATGGCGGCATCGATCAGCGAGGCTCCGATACCAAACGAGACTCCGAAGATGACTTCCTTGTATTTTGTTCCATATCGAAGCATACGTTTCCTTTCTACGCCAGCGGGCTCGAATAAGCTTCGTGTCTGGACGATTGACCTTCCGTGACCGACGGCTTGTGTCCGTCGATCATCAGGAACACGTCCAGGTAGGCGCTGCGGATTCGATCGATCACAAAGCCGGCATCGCGAACCGGCCCCACGGTGTCCCGGTTTACATCTGAACCGAGGTACCGCATGGAGAGGTTCATCATGTCCTGCTCCCATGCGACCAGGGGGTTGCCGCTCCGCACGTGCTCCAGCATCAGAAGTCTGCCGCCGGGCTTCAATACCCGATACAGTTCCGAAAGCCCTTGTGCGGGATTAGGAACGCTGCAGAAAGTGGAGGCGGTCGCTACGGTGTCAAAAGACGCGTCCTCAAACGGCAGCTTCTGGACATCGGCTTCCATCAGCCTCAAAGTGCCATCGTAGGACTCAGCACGGCCGCGTGCGCGGGACAACGCTTCGACATTCACGTCGATGGCGACGATATTGCGGTGAGGCGGAAAGTTCGCAAAGTTCAGGCCCGATCCGGCAGCAGCAAACAAGACCTGCTCACCCATGTTGGCAAAGAGCATCCTCTGGGCATAGGCCCGCCTCTTCGCTCCGGCGATATCCTGTAGATCACGAAGCCAGGGCGGTATTCGAAAGGCAAAGCCAGGACGACTTACTTTGTGGTCCAATCGGCGAAGCGGAAGTTTCTCGATCGAGATGCTACGAAACCGAGCGTCCATGAGGACGAACCCCATGCTGATGACCAAACCTGTCGCTGCGCCAGAGGAATACATGAGGCCTCGATTTGGCAGGGGCAGGTAGGCAACGATCATTGCGCCCATGCCAATAAACCCGCCGGGAATCATCGCCTCCATTGAGCCGATCAGATTACCAATGAAGAACGACAGGAGGGACTGCAGAATCATCACAATGCACATGGAAACCAGGAGCGACCACCAGAAAGGCCAGCTGTCCCGGATCAAGTATTCGTGGAATCCGACAACTAAGACGCCGAGAAGCGTTCCGAATAGAGCGTCAAGCACCCAAAACCTTATCGAGTTCCGTCGATAATTGTGACATCGGCCGATTCCATCGGTCAGAGAACCGCAATTTCGGCAATCGGGTTGTACTGCGGCGGAGCAGCTCATATGTGGCGATCTCCTCTTTCAATCCTTCAACGTAGTTGCACGTATCGCGCCATCCGCAACTCTGCGCGATGTCCATAGATGAGACCGTTCTCACCGTCCAGGTATCTGAATGGCCGGTCTGCGCTGGCTTCCCTGTGCCAAATGCGCCAGCTACTGGATGAAATGAGGCAATCCAACCCGTTGTCTCGTGAGTGTTCGCGTCTCATGCAGTAGAAAGCTGATGCCTCAAGCACCCGCTAAAGCTCGTCCAGGAGCGTAGATTGCGCGCCGGAGCCGCCCGATTTGTGCGACTTTCATCGACAGCGCCGATTTGGCATCCCACTTGCTTCCTTAAGCCGCGAGGGGCAGCCGAATGACCATCATCGCACCGCCGGAAAACGTCATTGCCGTTCAAACGGACACTGGCTTTGAACGAACTCTCGAGTCGTTGCGCGTCGAGCTGCCCCGCCATGACTTTCGCATTGTTCGGGAACTGGATCTCAATCGCGAACTGGACAGCGCCATTGGGTTAACCGCTTCGCAGTACACAATTCTGATTGTGGCATCCGTTCTCCGCCTATCAGGCGCTGCTCAGCAATCCCAACGGAGGACTGATGGTTCCGTTCAACCTGGCGGTGTATCAGAACGGCAATGTCACCACGGTATCGGTTCTCAATCAGCCGTCGCTGAAAGTGGAAGCGTCGCTCGGGATCCGCGCACTCGGACAGGAGCTGAACCGGCAGATGCGCAGGGTCATGCTCGAGCTTGGAACGAGCGAGAGAGCACATGATCGACACCAGTTCGGCAATGGCCAGGCGGCACGGAGATGACAGAGATGGCAAGTGGGAAACAAGTGTCAGAATTTTATGCATTATCGATGAAGGCGCTTCGAGCGCTGTTAGCTGGTCCGAACGATCTCGGTTACCAGATCTCGGAAGAAGATCACGGGAGCGTAAATGGCTTTTGGTCCGAACTTCGTCATTTTGAGTACGGAATTCCTCCGCGCCGGCCCGGAGGATGGCAATGATTCGAAAATTCGACTTTGTAACACTATGGATCTCAAGGGAGAACAAAGAGAGCGCAATGAATAAACTGCATGTACTACTGATAGCTGGAGCCGCCCTCTTGATGGCGGCGCAGCCGATGCTAGCCCAACACCAGCATGGCGGCGGGCCTGCAGTTGGTAGCGGGTCCATTCCCACCGGGAACCCCGGCACGAGTGACTTTCAAAAAGCTATCGCCCTCCAGGCGACCGCAACACAGTCCGCTCAGATCCGGTCCTGGATGCAAAGCACGGCCGCATTGAGCGCCCGACTGGGTGATCTCTGCCACAAGTCAAAAACTGGAAAACCCAGCGACTTCGCAATTGAACTCGAAACGATTAAGGGACAGTTGGAGGAAAACAACATGTCCAACAATGAAGTTGCTGCAGGTCTCTCGGCATCGCAGCGAGCTGCACTCAAAAAGCACATAAAGAAACTCAGCGAAACAAGTCACGCGCTGGCCGAAGCTTCCACTGACATCACGCGGGCTTCTGGTGAAACTCCGGACGGAAAGCTGCTTACCAAGAGCGTTCAGAGAGCGACAAGGGCAATAGCAATGGAACAGCAACTGCAGCAGAGGCTTGCAGACGAGATGGGTGTGACGATGTAGCAGCGCCGATGGGGTGTCGCGGGCCACGCCGACAGAGCAACAGGCACCACGCAACCAACCGACCATGATGCGGTGGATTGTCCCAACCTCCTTTGTGTGGCCCGCGCACTGTTCAGCGTCTCTGCTTAGTTGAATGACGGAAGTCAAAAGCTTGGATGGCAACGAGCTTGTGATCCAGATCACAAGCAGAAATGGAAAGAAGTGGAATACTTCCACTACACTGGCATGAGATTTTTCTTCAAAGTCGTGACGGCTCTGCTCCTCATCACTCTCGGAGCGGTGCCTCTATTTGCGGCGATCCCGTGCCGGGAACAGGCGAAGTCTTCCACGTGCTGCAAGGCTCAATGCCCCATGATGGCGGCGATGGAAAAAAACAGCGCTCAGCTTCGGCTCAGATCTGTCAGTTCCACGCAATGCGGGTGCCAGGTGTCGCCAAATACGCCGGCTTCGATTCCGATTGCGCCTGCCCAGCGAGAGTCTCGTGAGATGGCTCTCCTGCACAATGCGCTCGTCAGTCTAATACCCGTCGTGGTGTTTCGGGCAGAAGACGACTACATTCCGCCCGACCGCGAATCGCGCAGATACTCGCAGTCTGTTCTTTGCATTTTCCAAATCTGATCATCGCTCGCAGCCGCAATTCTTTAGCATGTGCTGCTGATCTCGTTGCTCGTCGTCCTGTTCCTCAAGGGAAGGCTTCGACGCTTTGAATCAGTGGAGAATGACCCTGATTGGGTTTCAACCTAGTTCCAGGAGATGGATCTGTCATGAATCGAAAGTATTTGAAGCGGCGCGTGTGGCGTGTCCTTGTACTTGCCGCCGGATTATTGCCCTACCTGCCGGTCGCAGGAGCGGAGATCGCACAAGATATCCAGCACGCAGGACCCGAAGCGGCACCCGTGTCCTGGCAGTCACCCGCAAAACTGCAACATGTTGTTGGGAGAGAACAGGGCGACTTGACGATCGGCACGGAAGGAATCGTGTTCAGTTCCGGGAAGGGACGCACGATGAAACTGCCTTACCTGGAAGTGCAGTCATTCCTTCTCTCGCCTCACAGTCTGGCTATCGAGACCTATCAGAACCGAAAGCGGCACATGCCTGGAGTCGAGCGGTACAGGTTTGAACTTGCGAGTGCGGTTCCGCCAGAGGTTGCGACCGAATTGTCCAAGGAAGTCCGGCGCCCATCACAGAACGCCGTTCCCGATCCGGCGGCGCAAGGGATCGTGATCCCCGCCCACCATCGGACTGTGAGAGGCGGCACGAATGGCACTCTGCGGATTCGCGATGGTGGCATCGATTATGTGACTGACGTTGCCGGCGACAGCCGCAGTTGGCGCTGGGCTGACCTCCAAACTCTATCCGATCCCGATCCTTACCACCTGTTTGTGTTCGGATATCGCGACACGTATACGTTCGACCTGAAAGAACCTCTACCGCAATCCTTGTTTTACCGCCTGATCGACGCTGTTGACGTACACAACGCCGTGATGCCAGACGAGAAACCGGATGTTCACGCTCCGAAGAGGTCGGGCGGAGATGGGCAGGGAGTTGGAGATGAATAGATCTGTCACACGTCGAGCGGGGCTTTGGCTGGGAGGTTTTTTACTCATCCCATTCAGCCTGTGGCCGCAGGAGGCCGCCCAGGCTCCGGCCCCTTCATCGCAAGCATCAGTGGACGGCTCATCGAATGGACAGCAGGTTCTCTTGCTCGATGACGTTATCCGCGAAGCGCTGGAGAAGAACCCGGAGGTCAAAAGCGCGCTGCACGCTGTCAATGCATTGCAACGGCGGGTGCCCCAGGTAAAGACACTGCCCGACCCAGTGGTTTCCGTCGGCTGGGCAGGCAATATCACGCCGTTCAGCACTCAATCGGGCGACCCGTCCAGCTACCGCGGTGTCACGGTCTCAGAACAATTTCCGTATCCGGGCAAATTGAAGCTGAGTGGCCAGATCGCGAGTAAAGAGGCGGATGCCGCCCAGGCCGATTACGAAGCAGTGCGGCGCAGAATTACCGCAGAAGTGAAGGCCGCATACTACGACTACTTCTACTTCGATCAAGCCACCCGGACTACCAACCAGAATAAGGAATTGCTCGAAAAGCTGTCGAAGATTGCCGAAGCGCGGTACCGGGTTGGGAAGGCAATGCAGCAGGATGTGCTGCGGTCGCAGGTGGAGATCTCGCTGCTGATCGAGAAACTGACGGTGCTTGAACAACAGCGGTCGACGGCACAGGCACGGATCAACGCATACATGGTGCGCTCTCCGGAATCTCCGCTTCCGCCGGCCGCCAATGTGGAGCCTGCGACGATCCAGTACTCGCTCGACGAGTTGTACGCGCTTGCTGCCGGCAATGACACCGCTGTCCTCCGCAATCAAAGGTTGGTGGAACGCGGTCGCCTGGGTGTCGTCCTTGCCGAGAAGCAATACAGGCCCGATTTCGGCGTCAGCTACATGTACCAGCAGCGCACAGCGCAAGCGGACATGAACGGCCTAACCTTCAGCGTGAATATTCCCGTTTTCTATAGGGCGAAACAACGTCAGGGCGTTGCCGAGGCAAGTGAGGATTTGATCAGCGCCGAGAAGATGCGCGACAACCGCCTGAATGAAGTCCGGTTTGAACTGAAGCAGCAGTATCTTGCAGCAAAGGCGTCGGAGCGGCTGCTGAGCCTCTATTCCAAGGGAGTTGTTCCCCAGTCGTCACTGGCACTCGAATCTTCCATGTCCGCCTATCAGGTTGGGAATGTCGATTTCCTGTCGCTGATCGCGAATTTCACTACGCTGCTCGACTACGAGACCGACTACTACCGGCAGCTCGCCGATTATCAGACTGCAATCGCACGAATGGAAAGCTTGACGAGTGAGCGTATCTCCGTTCCTCCCGATCCGAATTCTCCTGCCCCGCTTGTAAAACCTGCGAAGGAGGAAAAGTAGCCATGCGTTCAGATTTAGTTTTTGGGGTTCAGGTCCAAGTTCCGAATCGTTATCAACTGTGCCGGCTGGCCTCCCACGCAACGCGCAAATTGCACAAGCCGAACGACCGGATTCAGGACACCGTGAATGATGTTTTGATCCTCTTCCGAAAGGCTAGCCCTGTGGCCGAGGCCTGTGTTGTCCCAAAGCCCACGGCGGGCCGGGCTGGCAGTCGCGTCCGCCTCGTTCGTACTGTTGCGCCGCCGATCGAGCATCCGGATTTGACGCTCGTGGCTTTAAACCATGCCGTTCTCTCACCGGAAAGAATAGGAGCTTAGAGCCATGAAATGGTCTCCAAAGAAAATCGTCGCTGCAGGTTTGCTGGTCACAGCGCTGGGAATTGTCTTCGCCGGAGCTACTCACCATTGGTTCAACTCGGCGAGCGGGAAGAACACTACCGAAGCCAATGCGAATGGTGAACGGAAGGTACTTTACTGGTACGACGCCATGAATCCGCAACATCATTACAACAAGCCAGGCAAAGCTCCGGATGGCATGGATCTTCTGCCGCAGTATGCGGAACAGACAGCGTCATCCACGGCACAGGGGAATAACCCACCCTCTTCTGACATGGCCAACATGCCTGGAATGTCCAACGGCCCCTCCGCGCAAACGCGCAAGATTCTCTATTGGTACGACCCGATGCATCCCGCCTACAAATCGGACAAGCCGGGGACTGCTCCCGACTGTGGGATGACACTTGTTCCGAAGTACGCCGAAGACGAGAGCATGGCCAAGATGCCAATGGGGACAGTAACGATACCGCCGGAAAAACAGGTGATGGCAGGCGTGCGCACGGCAGTTGTCGAACGCAAGGCTCTGATTCGGGACATTCGCACTACGGCGCAGATCGTTGCGGATGAGACGAAGATCGCCCATGTTCACGTGAAAGTGGCTGGATATATCGATCAGGTATACGTCGATTTCGTAGGCCAGCTTGTAAAGAAGGGCCAACCGCTCTTCACCCTCTATAGTCCCGATCTGGTCTCGTCCGAAGAAGAGTATCTCATCGCAAAGCGGGGACATGCCGCGCTCGCAGCTGCACCTTTTCAAGAAGTGTCGGAAGGATCTCAATCGCTGTTCGAGTCCGCACGGCAGCGCCTGAAGCTGTGGGACATTTCGGACGATCAGATCAAGCAACTCGATGAGACTGGCAAGGTCAGCAAGGACCTGACCTTTTACTCGCCGATTACCGGTTTCGTGACTGACCGCAAAGTGTTTCCACAGACTTCGGTTACCCCGGACACCGAGTTGTACACAGTCTCAGATCTGTCTACGGTATGGGCCAATGCGGATATTTATGAATACGAGGTACCCTTCGTTCGCCTCGGTCAGAACGTTACGCTTTCGTTAAGCTACTTCCCAGGCAAGGTGTACGCAGGAAAGATCGCCTATATCTATCCGACGGTCGACTCGCAATCACGCACGGTCAAGGTGCGCATCGACATCCCCAACCCCAACTTCGATCTGAAGCCGCAAATGTTCGCCGACGCGCAACTGCGGGTCGATTACGGTACGAAGGTCCTCGTTCCACAAGAAGCGGTTCTCGATTCGGGAACAGAACAGCAGGTTTTTGTGGTTCACCCAGGAGGCATGTTTGAGCCTCGCAAGGTCACCCTTGGTCCGGTCGTCGATGGAAACGTCGCGGTGCTCACCGGGCTGAAGGCTGGCGAAACGGTTGTTGTTTCCGGAAACTTCCTCATCGATTCCGAAAGCAAACTCAAAAACGCGATGAGCGGAATGCAGCACTGAGGAGAATGATTATGAACGCTCGACGCATCGCGATAATAGGCATTCTGATCCTAGTAGCTGGCGCCGCGGGTTTCGGTTGGTTCAGGTTTGTCGCGCACCCTAAACCAGTCGCATGCGGCTATTGCCTGCGGCCGTTGCATGCCAACTTGATGGTGACAGCGGAGATTGACGGCAAGAGAACGCAGGTTTGTTGCCCTCGCTGCGCCATCACTGAAGCAAACCAGCAGCGGAAGTCTCTCCGATTGATCACGGTGCACGACTATCGCACCGGCAAAGCCATCTCCCCGGACACTGCTTGGTTCGTAGAAGGCAGCCGAGCTATGGCGTGCGATCACGATGCGATGCGCATGAATGAAATGAAAGGAACTGAGGAGCTTGCATTTGATCGATGCTCACCGGGGATCTTCACATTCGCTCAAAAGCAAGAAGCGGATGCATTCACTCAGGCGAATGGCGGAGCCGTTATTTCCTTCGGCCGGTTGATGAGTGAGGCGAAATTCCAATGATGAACAAGATAATCGACTTCAGCGATAAAAACAGGTTCTTGATCTTCCTCTTCGTTGCGGTGGCCATCGTGCTGGGATGGACCGCGATGAGGAACACGAAGCTCGACGCGATTCCCGATCTCTCGGATACCCAGGTGATCGTCTATGCGAAGTGGGACCGCAGCCCCGACATCATGGAGGATCAGGTTTCGTATCCAATCGCCTCCGCATTGCTCGGACTGCCCAAGGTCAAGGATATCCGCGCGTTCTCCGATTTCGGCTACTCGTACATCTACATCATCTTCGACGAAGGCACCGATATTTACTGGGCGAGATCCCGGACACTTGAATACCTGAACTCTGTCACTCCAAAGCTGCCCAAGGGCGTAAATGTTGAATTAGCAAAGGATGTAACCTCAGTCGGTTGGGTCTATCAGTACGCCCTCGTCGATACCACGGGGCAGCACAGTATCGACGAATTGCGATCCTACCAGGACTGGTACTTGCGCTACGCATTGCAGACCGTGTCCGGCGTGGCCGAGGTCGCGCCAATCGGCGGTTTCGTGCGGCAGTACCAGGTGAATGTCGATCCGAACAAGCTTCTTGCCTACAAGGTACCGATCAACGCGGTCAGCGACGCGGTCGAGAAGTCCAACAATGACGTTGGCGGGCGATTGGTCGAGTTCACGGGCCGCGAGTACATGGTCCGCGGTCGGGGATACATCCGGTCCCTCGACGACATCGGAAAGACTGTCATCATGGTCAACGCGCAGACAGGGACTCCGGTTCTCGTCCGCGATGTGGCCACAGTGACCTTCGGTCCGGATATACGGAGGGGCGCGGGGGAACTGGATGGAAAGGGGGAGGCTGTCGGCGGCGTTGTCATTATGCGTTACGGAGAAAACGCGCAGAAGGTCATCGAACGCACCAAGGAAAAGCTGCACGATCTGAAGTCAACTCTTCCGCCCGGCGTCAAGTTGGTGACCACATACGACCGGTCCGAGTTGATCGACCGTGCGGTTGAAAACCTTCGCCATACTTTGATCGAGGAACTGGTCATTGTCAGTCTCGTGATCATGATCTTCTTGTGGGACTTCCGCAGCGCCCTCGTTCCGATCGTGACCATTCCAGTCACCGTAATTCTGGCCTTCATCCCAATGCAGTTGATGGGGATGACCGCAAACATCATGTCGCTGGGCGGCATCGCAGTCGCCATTGGCGCGTTGGTTGATGCATCTGTGGTCATGGTCGAACAGACGCACAAGAAGCTTGAACACTGGGAGGCCGACGGCCGACCTGGTCCATCGCACGCAGTCGTGATCGCTGCCGTCAAGGAAGTTGGAGGGCCCAGTTTCTTTGCACTGTTGGTAATTGCCGTTGGCTTCCTTCCAGTCTTCACGCTGGAAGGCCAGGAAGGCCGCCTTTTCAAACCGCTCGCATTCACCAAGAATTTCTCCATGGCCATTGCAGCATTGCTGGCAATCACCTTGGCGCCCGCGGCAATGCGGTTCATCTTCTCTCGAATGGACGGCTTTAGTTTCCGCCCGAAATGGCTTGCAAAGGTCGTCAACACGCTCTTTGTCGGAAAGATCCACAGCGAGGAAAACCATCCCATCAGCAAGCCGATGATGAGGGTCTATCACCCAGTCGTCGAGTTTGTCCTCGATCACAAGTGGATGACCATCGGATTCGCTCTTTTGGTCATGGCGCTGAGTGCGCCAGTTTACTTCAAACTCGGATCGGAGTTCATGCCGCCGCTGGATGAAGGCACACTTCTCTACATGCCGTCGACGCTGCCTGGCATCTCCGTGACGGAAGCAACGCGTGTCCTGCAAATGCAGGACAAGATGATTCGCGCCTTCCCAGAGGTCGACCGCGTGTTTGGCAAGGCAGGCCGAGCTGAGAGTTCCACCGATCCTGCCCCGTATTCGATGATGGAAACCACAATCGTTCTCAAACCGCAGGATCAGTGGCCGAAGGTAGACCGCTGGTACTCGAAGTCGACACCGCATTGGCTTCAGCCTGTTCTGGGAAGGTTCTGGCCTGATCACCTGACGACGCAGCAATTGATCTATGGTCCGGGGGGCTTGAATGAGGCTCTGCAATTGCCTGGAATCTCGAATGCCTGGACTATGCCCATCAAAGCCCGCACCGACATGCTCACTACGGGCATTCGCACCCCGCTCGGCATCAAGGTGCTTGGCGCGAACCTTGATGAGATTCAGAAGGTCGGCGAGCAGATCGAAACGGCATTAAAAGATGTCCCCGGAACCACCAGCGTCTTTGCGGAGCGCACCAGCGGCGGGTATTTCCTCGACTTCGATTTGAAGCGGGACGAACTTGCGCGCTATGGATTGACGATCGATGACGCCGAGAGCGTTCTCATGTCGGCAGTTGGCGGCGAACCGGTCTCGACGACCGTCGAAGGCCGTGAGCGGTATTCGGTCAACGTTCGTTACCTGCGCGATTATCGCAGCGATGTCGATGCTCTTCAACGGGTCCTGGTCGCGACGCCTTCGGGCGCACAAATTCCACTCGGCCAGATTGCGGATATCCGTATGAAGACCGGCCCCGGAATGATCCGAGACGAAAATGGAAGGCTTAGCGGTTATGTATATGTCGATGTCTCTGGCCGAGACATCGGCGGCTACGTGCGCGACGCGAAAGCCGCCGTTGGGAACAAGGTAAAGGTGCCTGCAGGTTACGAGTTGGTATGGAGCGGCCAGTACGAGTTCATGGAGCGCGTTGCGCAGCGATTGAAATTCGTCGTTCCTATCACGCTCTTCATTGTCTTCCTGCTCCTCTACTTCAATACCGGCTCAGCCATCAAAACAATGATCATTCTGCTGGCGGTGCCGTTCTCTGCTATCGGCGCGATCTGGTTCCTGTATCTACTGAACTACAACATGAGCATCGCCGTGTGGGTTGGCCTCATTGCGCTGCTCGGCGTCGACGCGGAGACGGCCGTCTTTATGCTTCTCTACCTGGATCTTGCCTACCATGACGCCCTGAAGACAGGCGGCATTCACTCCTGGGACGATTTGCGCGAAGCCATCGTTCACGGGGCCGTAAAACGGCTGCGGCCGAAGGTCATGACCGTTTCGTGCATGCTTTTCGGGCTGCTGCCCATTATGTGGTCAACAGGTTCTGGAGCCGATGTCATGAAGCGTATCGCGGCACCCATGCTGGGCGGCATTATCACGTCGTTCTTCATGGAACTGGTCGTCTATCCGCCCATCTTCGGAATATGGAAGTGGAACTGGGAAGTCAAGCCAGCCTTGAAGCGTGAAGCGGCTCAACTTGTCGAGGCGCCTCATGCTTAGCAGAATGCTCTTAGAAGCAACGGCACGTTGGCGGATGGGTCTGGCTGTGATCGTCCTCTTGGCCGCACCTGTGTCTATGTACAGTCAGGGGATTTCACTCTCTCAACCGGCCCACCCGCCCGACGAGCAGCCGTTCTCTCGACTCGACAGCTCGCTAATCAGAGCGGCGGATGCGCTTCTTGTCTCCGCCGCACAAACACCAGCTGCGGCTAAGGGACAGACAGGGCAGGCCCCGAGTGCCAGCCTTGCCGTTCTCTATGGGCCGCAATTGCGGCCATGGAGCGGGGCCCCGAGTCTTGCTGCCGCACGCGTGGATCTGTTGCGCCCCACCATCGAGCCCATCCTGCGGAGCCACGGTGTGCCCGCAGACCTGGCCGCAGTAATTCTTGTCGAGAGCGGAGGACGCACCGAAGCACTCTCTCCCAAAGGGGCGCGCGGTCTTTGGCAGTTGATGCCCGACACAGCACGGCGTTACGGCCTCCATGTAGACGATATGCAGGATGACCGTGTTGATCTCTTCAGGTCCACCCAAGCCGCGGCGCAATATCTTCACGATCTCTACGCGCAATTCGGCGACTGGAAACTCGTGCTTGCCGCTTACAACACCGGAGAAGCCAACGTCACATCCGCGATTCTGAGAGCGCACACCCAGGACTTCGACCAATTAGCCAGCCGGTGGATGCTGCCACTCGAAACCAGAAACTATGTTCCGCGCGTATTGGCCGCGGCTCCGTCCATCGGCCAATCTTCAACCTTCGAAGCCGCCCTGCGCAGGAGCGACACAACAACTGTGTTCGCTGTCAGCAGTCGTTGAGGAGTACCAAAATGAGCAATCATCATATCCGCGCAAAACGCCTCAAGACGGCGCAACGGGCCGACTGGTATGCGCTCTGGCCTGTGTGGGCAATCTGCGGAGTACTTTCGCTCCTGGCCGCGTTCGCTCTTGTGTGGCAATATGTTGCGAACCTTCCACAGAAGAGCGACATTCCTGTGGTCGCTATGGAAGGCGGCCGGGACCTTCACATGGACCCGAGCAAGTTGGTTTCGCAGCAACTGCACATGTTCGAAGCGCGCGCGTCGGGACAGAAAGTGAAGTTTATAGTCGAGCGGACCCAAGGATGTTGAACTCGTCTGTTCGCGCACGGGCCGTGTGCTGGGCCGGCCTTGGATGACGGTCGTGATTGACGCCTACAGCCGCCGGGTGCTGGCGACTTACCCCACGTTCGATCCGCCGAGCTACCGCTCCTGCATGATGGTTCTTCGTGAGTCCGTCCGTCGCTATAACCGGCTGTCTCAAGTCGTTGTCGTCGATGGGGGAAAAGAGTTCGAAAGCACCTATTTCGAGGCGCTGCTCGCCAATCATCAATGCACCAAGAAGAAAAGGCCTGCAGCAAAACCGCGATTCGGGTCTTTGTGTGAACGCCTTTTCGGTGTCAGTAATACTCAGTTTTTGCATAATTTACGCGGGAATACTCAGATTATGCGAAATGTCCGCGCGGTAGAACAAACGCTTCGCTTCCGCCGTCCATTGGCTGTGTTGCTGGACGAAGCGCAACATCTGGCATCCGTGGGCTCTGGCCGCAGACTTTCGGATCAATTGGATGTAATCAAATCCATTGCCAACTGCACTGGAACTGCCCACGTGTTGCTGGGCACTTATAGCTTATTGGCATTTCGCAATTTGAGCGCCCAATTGAGTCGTCGAAGAGTCGATATCCATTTCCCGCGGTATCGAAGCGACAACCCTGAGGATCTGAAAACATTCAAGACTGTCTTACATTCATTTGAGTTGCACCTTCCACTATCGGAGCCACCCGACTTGGTGAGCGAGTGGGAGTATCTGTATGAACGGAGCATTGGGTGCGTAGGAGTTCTCAAAGAGTGGCTTGTGCGGGCTCTCACTGGTGTGCTCAGGAAGAATGCGAACCGTCTGGCGCTGAGAGATTTGGAAGCACATGCGCTGAGTGTTGCCCAGTGCGACAAAATGCTCGCAGAAGCGTTAGAGGGCGAGATGAGACTGGTCGAAAGTTCCGGGGAACGCGCGCTTCTGCGCAATCGCCTGGGCTTAAGTGTCCATGAAGCAAGGCATGAAGATGCGACCGCCGATCAAGGAGTGCACGAAGCGGAAACTCCATTACCACGCAAGCAGCGCAGGACTCCAGGACAACGTAGGCCAATACGTGACGCCGTTGCTTGCTCGTTGGGGACATATGGGACTAGCCCCGCAGTTTGAGTGTTGGGACTGTGAACCAGCGGTCCTGCCGCCACGCAGTCGCCTCTATTCGTTGATGCCGATTGGAATTGGTTCGATGTTCGTGGAAAGTCTCACCGGCTATGTAAGCCGCCTGGCCGATGCTCATGCAGTTTCAGTGGGCAACCTGGTAGGTCGCGAGCTCTTACTCGTCAGCGCGAAACCCAAACTCCCATACGGACCATTCGTGCCGCGAGATGGAACAACGAAGTCCCTCGGTTTCCGCGGACGCGCATGTTCGACCAACGGCTGGGGAGAGCGTGCGAGCAGATGGGTGGGGGCTTTAGAGCAGTTCTCGTTTAGCTGTAGACCTACCAAATCTCTTGGCTATCCGCTTACGCCCAATGGGATGCGAGGAGGTCACCGGATCCGGGATACATCTCAATGAGAACTGCTCTAGAAAGAGCGACTCACCAGACGAACCTTCGGTTTCTAACGCTATTGTCATTTAAGAACGTCTTTTCTCGCGGTGGTTTATTCCGGTCCATCCGCTCTTGGTGTCCGATCTGTTATGAGGGCTGGAGATGTGCCGGAACCATTGTCTTTGAGCCTCTCTTGTGGACCATCAAATCGGCTACGATCTGCCTGCGTCATGGTTGTTCTTTGGAGGAGGTCTGTCCACACTGCCATGAGACGATGCCGCCGCTTGGCACCTATACCAGACCTGGGTGCTGTTCGAAATGCTTGCAATGGCTGGGTAGTAGTGGATTGCCTGAGCCGGTGGGGCAGTCCAATAAGAAAGCGCGAACCACCGCGAAGTTGTGGCGCACTAAATCCGTCGGCGAATTGCTGGCCGCTGCGCCGCATTTCGGTTTCTCGAGCGATGCATTCAAAGCAAACCTTCGAACCTGTATAGAGTACGTTGCCGAAGGCAATGTGCTCGCTTTCGCCGAAGTGGTTCAACTGTCGCGACCTGGCCTTGACTATCTGACCAACGGGAAGGGCTTGCCGGAATTGGCCACGCTACTCCAGATTTGCTATCGGGCAGGTGTCCCTCTAACTGTCTTCCTCACAAGCCATCCTGTTGCTGACTCCGCCACTTGGGATCAGTTGAAACAAGCTCTTCAATCCGGTCGCAAAGACCGTCGGGTTCCTCTAGCCCGATCTCGCGAGCAGGTGCGGGTCGCCCTGCGAGAGGCTGTACATGAACTGCCTTCACCGTCCCTGTCTGAGATAGCGCGGAGACTAGATTACAAAGGAGTGGACGGGCTTCGTGACGTAGATGATGCGCTATCGAAGCGGCTCGCTGCTAACTATCGGAAGTCGGGTCGAACACACTGGTGGCGAAAACCTGGCACCGCAAGAATTTGCGAACTGGCCGAAATACGAGCTGTGTTGGATCACTCACTTTCCGAGAAACAGCCGCGCTCTTTGTACGAGCTTGCAGACAATCTTGGATATGTCAACGAAGGCTACATTCAGCACAAATTTCCGCAGCTCTGCAGTGCTATCAGGCAAAAGATCAGAAAAAATAGAGAAGAGCGCATCTGCAGAATGGAACGCGCTCTGGAGAACGCTTTGACTGATGAGCCGCCTGCTTCTCTTGACGAACTGTGCAGACGACTGGGGTATTCATGTTCGACGGTCCTCAAAAACCACTTTCCGGTTCTCTGCAATGAGATCTTGACGCGGCGGCGCTTCCATCGTCGTCAAAAGGTACTGGAGCTCAAGAAGGCCCTACAGTCAGCGCTCTTGAATGTGCCGGCCCCCTCCCTTGTCAGTTTGTGCAAGACGTTGAAGACGCCGGAACATACTCTCGATAAAATGTGCCCCCGCGAGTGTGCTTCGATTCGAGCAAGATATCGTCACGCTCGTGAAGACGCTTCAGCGCGCCGCAAAGAGCAGCTTCGACAGGAGGTTCGCAAAATCATGCAGAAGTTGCACGGCGAAGGCAGATACCCGACGATTAAGCGAGTAAGAATCATGCGCGGCCAAACGAACAATTGGGCGGAGGTCTCCACTGCCGTGGCTATCGCTCGAAATGAATTCAGGATAGCCATATAGGCCGGACCTGGATGAGCAACTCGAGCTAATCGTGCTTATTGCCCTGTCTGAAACCTTAATGCGGCCAGCGCCTGCTGGTAGGCGTAACGTGCATTGGCATATTCGATTTGTGCCTGGGTCTGGGCAAGCTGCGCTTGACTCAGTTCCACGATAGAAGAGAGCCCCAGTTTGTACCGGGTCTGCGCCAGGTCGAAAGCAGAGTTTGCCTGATCGAGCAATTGCCGACTGACGTGGATCCGCTGAAAGCCGGATTGCGCTTCCAGCACGGTATCGGTCACGTCGCGCACGATTGACTGCCGTAATTGCTGCACATTCTGCTCAGCGGCCTGTGCCTGCAGCGCCGCCTCTTTCTCGCGTGCAGAGTACAGAAACCCGTTGAAGATAGGAATGCTTACATTCACGCCCGCGGCTCCGTACCATGGGGTTGCGATCTGGTCGGCTCGCACTGGCGCGCCGCCCGCCGTACCGAGTGCGGAGACGGTGGGGCGCTGCAGATTGCGCTCAGCCTGGCTGAACTTCTTCGCTGCGCTTGCCTGCAGGTTGAGCGCGGTCAGGTCGGGACGCGACTGAAATGCCAGCTGAACCAGTGGCGCAGCGTCCTCCGGAGCCGGTGCGGGCACGGTGGGCGTCTCGTCGACGAGTGTGTAGTTTGCGGGCTGCTCGTTGCCCAGCAGCGCATTGAGCGCGGCTTGCGCTTCGTGACTGTTGTTGGTTGCATTTAGGAGAAGCAATTTCGCCTGCTGCAGGTCCACGTTGGCAAAGTTCAGGTCCAGGCTGGAACGCAGTTTCGCGCCGGTGAGCGCGCTGATCTGGTCGGACACTGTTTGGCGCGCAGCTACAGTTTGCAGCGCTACCTTGAGGACGGCTTGGTTCGCAAGTGCGCGATAGAACGCCTCGTCAACCGCTAAACCGATGTCCTGTATGGAGGCTTGCTGGGCGCTTGCGGCTGCTTGCGCGCGCAGGTCGGCGCTGCGGACGAGGTTGCGAGTACGGCCAAAATCCGTAAGTAATTGGGAGACGGTCACGCCACCGGCGGCTCGTTGATAGACGATTGGGTTGTTTAGCGAACCCGCGGTAAGACGGCTGTTTTCATGTGCGTCGACGGCGGTCAGGTTTCCCGTTACCGTGGGCAGGTCGGCGGCACGTGTCTCCCGTTTAACCTGGACCTGGGCGAGCGCGATGAGTCGGGCGATCTGCACATGCGGGTTCTGGCGGATCGCGATCTTTTCTGCCAGATCCAGTGTGAGCGTTGTCGGCGGGGCGGCGGCTGGTGCCTGACCCGGGCTAGGTCCGGATGCGCCGGCGAGCACGAGTGCAAGTGCGATTGGAATTAGAATTGTCTTCATCTATGCACCTTCCCCTGCGCCGAGATTTTGCCGCGATTGTTCTTCCTTGCGGTGGACAAGCAGGTAGGCCGCCGGCACCACGAAGACGGTGACCAAAACCGAAACCGTAAGCCCGCCGATGATGGCGCGGGCTAGCGGCGCATATTGCTCGCTACCGGTTTCCAGTGCCAGCGCCATGGGAATCATGCCAAGGATGGTGGCCAGCGAAGTCATCAACACGGGGCGCAGACGCACACGGCACGCCATGCCCACGGCTTCGGCAATCGGCATTCCTCCTGTACGAAGGTGGCGTGTGAATTCAACGATGAGGATGGAATTGGAAACCACGATGCCGGCCATCATCACCACGCCCATGAGCGACATCACGTTCAGTGTGGTGCCGGTGAGCAGAAGGATGACAATAACTCCGGTGATACCGGGTGGAACCGCAAGCAGGATGACAAGGGGGTCAATGAAGGATGCGAACTGCGCCATCAGGATCAGGTACACGAGAATGATGGAAAGAATGAGTCCAATGCCGAAGCTGGAGAAGGACTTGCGCATCCCATCCACGGAGCCATGCATTGCAATCCGCAGATTGCTTGCAATCGGCGTGCTGGAAATGACGTTCTCGACGCGTTTGGCCAGTCCGCCAAGATCTTGTCCTGAGGGTGAGATGTAGATGTCGTTCACGCGACTCAACTGGTAATGATCGACCTCTGTTGGCGTGGTGATCGGCTGTATCTGCACGACTGCCCCCAGGTTGGTGGCGATTGCTCCATTGTGTGACCGGATGGGGATCTGATCGAGGTCAAGCAACGATTTCATCTGCGATTCGGGGTACTGCACGGTGAGCAGATAACTGTTGCCACTCTTGGGATCGTCCCAGTAATTTGGCGCGATCATGCCGTTGGAGCTGAGCGCGGTGATGACATTGTCCACAACTTCCCGTGAAGTGAGACCAAGGCGCCCTGCCATCTCACGATTGACCTTGATATTCAATCCGGGATAATCAATGTCCTGGGGAATCAGTACATCGCCCACACCCTTCAATGCCCGGATCTTAGTCCCCAGAACGTTCGCGGCGGCCGACGCTTCCTTCAGGTTGTTCCCGCTCACCTGAACATCAATGGGAGCGGGTAGACCGAGGTTGACCACAGCATCGACCAGTCCGCCAGTCTGGAAATAGGTAGACATCTCGGGCAAATCATCATGCAGTTTTGCCCGGACAAGATTCATGTAGGCGAAGCTCGATTTGCTGTGTTCATTGTTTAAGCTGACCTGGACGAAGGCGGTGTGAGGGCCGGAATTGCTGGAGTAGATGGAGGAGAAGCCCGGTGCAGTGCCGATGTTGGAAACAATCATGCCGAGATCCTTCTCCGGAATAACTCTTCGAATGTCCTGCTCGACGCGCGCAATGTACGCATCGGTCAGCTCGATGCGGGTGCCGCTGGGAGCTTTCACATTAATAAGGAATTGCCCTGGGTCAGTTCGCGGGAAGAAGGAAAAACCGAGAAGCGGATACAGACCGAGGCTGAGCAAAAACACTCCAACCACGCCGACCACCACCGCCACTGGGCGAAGTAGACTCTTTCTGACGGAGATATCGTAGTGCATCAGCATGCGGTCGTAGCGGCGGTTGAACCAGCGTACAAAGCGCTGGAATGGATTGCCCCCGGCATGATGTCCTGCTTCGCCGTGAACATTCTTGATGTATTTGGCGCAGTATAGCGGAACCACGGTAAGCGCCACGAGATATGAGGCGAACAGTGCTAGCACGACAGAGAGCGCTAGCGCGGTGAAGAGGTAGCGGCTGACGCCGTACAGAAGCACGACCGGAAAGAAGACAATTGCCGTCGTAAAGGTGCCGGCGAGCACCGGCAACGCTACCTCGCGCCCACCTTCTTCTGCTGCCTCTCTTGGGGATTTGCCCATCTCCATGTGACGGTAAATGTTCTCCAGAACCACCACAGAGTTGTCAATGAGGCGTGAGAACACAAGCGCGAGGCCGCCGAGGACCATGGAATTAATCGTTGCGCCCATTAGATTCAAAGTAAAGAATGCAGCCAGCGCAGAGAGCGGAATCGACAGCAGGACGGCAACAGTGGCGCGCATGCTGCCAAAGAAGATCAGAATCATGGCAGCTGTGAGCAGCAAGCCGATACCACCTTCGCTGCCAAGATTCCTGATGGCCGTCTTCACAAATTCGGATTGATCGAAGACCACGGTCGTCTTGAGTGAATTGGGTACGTCGACCAGACGCTTCAAACCCTCGCGAATGCCGTTCACAATCGAGATGGTGTTGCTGCCGCCTCCCTGCTTGAGAATTGGAAGGTAGACCGAATGTTGTCCGTCGACGCGCACGACGTTGGTCTGAATGAA
>JANXQR010000808.1 GCA_025353435.1 Acidobacteriota bacterium
GTTGCCGACCCAGTGCTGGAGAGTGCCCATGGGGCAGATCCATCCGCAGAAGAAGCGGCCGAGGAAGAGGGTGGGGATGAGAATGATAAGGCTGAAGAGGAGGCCGCGATAGAGAGCGTGGCTGGCGAGGGCGTTGGCGAAGGCGACAAGGGGATCGAGGAGGAAGAAGAGGCGGACGGGGGCGCGGAGGTGGATGTCAGGAGAGCCGCCAGGTGTGGGGCGGAGGGACGTGAAGAAGAGAAGGCCCATGAAGAGCGCGAGGAACAGGATTTGCGAGATGCGGCGCAACAACGGCAATCGGGATCGAGCCAAGCAATTCCTCCTCGCAATGGCGCGCGCAGTGGATGGCCGGGCGCGGGCGATGAGGGACAGCGATGAGCCTGACGCAGCGGCGGACGAGGCGGAATTGCCCTTCATGCGACGAGCGGGGCTGATCCGGTGTCAGGAACATGATTGGCTTGTAGAGGCGGGGGGAACAGTGATGGGGATCACGTAGAACGGCGCGGGAGGAATCGCCGCTTACAGTTGCTGAAATCTTTGGTCGGATGTCATGCTCAGAGGATGAAGAGGCTTATTTTTATGGGGACGGTGGCGGGCATGATGCTCGCGGGCGCGATTCCGGGTGCTGCGCAGGGCAAGTCTGCAGAGGACAGGGGCCTGTGGAGCGCGGCGAATTCGACGGCGAAGACAATTACTGGCGATATTTCGATTTCGGATTCGAAGCTGACGATCAATTTGCTGAGTTTTCCAATGGCGCCGATACGCAAGCTGGAGCCAGCAGAGGTCGATGCGGTGTTTGTGGCGGAAGGCGGCAGAGGGCAGGGCGGATATCTGTACCGGTTGGGCATAGGAGCCAAGCAACGGTTCCTGCACAAGAACACAATTTGCGGGAGTGAGGATACGGAGTGGATGGTGACCAATGTGTCTGGCAAAAGCCTGCAGGTGGCGTTCTTTTCGGGCTCGGCGATGCCGGTGTTCACCCCTGAGGCGATGAATAATTCGACTGATTTGTGCGGAACGTTTACTTATACGCGCTGACGGATGCGCTTTCTTGATCGAGGATAGGGAAGCCGCGGAGAGCTAACGACGACAGGGTGGTATTCTTGCTCGTCCAGAAACGCGGCGCCGTTACTCTCAGGGAGGCCTCCACGTGGATCGCAGAAGTTTCCTTGCTCAATCTCTCGCGCTCGGCGCCAGCTCAATGGTTGCGCGGCGCGGGTTTTCCTCCGAAGCGTCAACAGGGGCACCGCACGCGTGGTCGACCGCAGCGGATTTAGCGGCGGCCCGTTTTCCGGACGGATTTTTGTGGGGAATGGCCACGGCGGCGTATCAGGTAGAGGGCGCGTGGAACGAGGACGGCAAGGGCGAGTCGAACTGGGATCGCTTCAGCCACACCCCCGGGAAGATTAAGGGTGGAACGACCGGTGACGCTGCCTGCGATCAGTACCACCGATACGCCGAAGATATTGCGATTCTGAAGAGCCTCAACCAGAAGAGTTATCGGTTTTCCATCTCGTGGCCGCGCATTCAGCCGACGGGCACCGGGGACGCGAATCAGAAGGGTCTCGATCACTACAGCCGGTTTGTGGACGCGATTTTGGAGGCCGGCATTCGGCCCTTCTGCACGCTCTATCACTGGGACCTGCCGCAGGCGCTCGAGGATCGCGGGGGGTGGCCAAATCGAGATCTTGCAGGGTATTTCGCGGACTACGCCGGAATCCTGGCGAAGCATCTTGGAGACCGCATCACGGTGTGGGCGCCGTTCAACATGCAGTGGACTTTTACGAACCTGGGTTACGGAGTGGGGGTGTTTCCGCCGGGCCGCGCCGTGTACACCGACTTTCTGAAGGCGGCGCACACGACGAGCCTGGCGCAGGGCGAGGCATCTCGCGCGATCAAGGCGGCGTCGTCAAAGGCCACGGTGGGCAGCGCCTACGGCATGGCGCCCGCGTATCCCCGTACCAACAGCGAAAAGGACAAGGCGGCTACAGCGCGCTACCACGCGTTTCATAACGTGTTCTTCCTTGAGGCAGCGATGAAGGGGAAGTATCCCAACGCGTTTGTGGGCGAGACGCCTTACGAGGCAATGGGATTCAGAGCGGGCGATGAGAAGGTGATGAAGGCGCCATTGGACTGGGTTGGATTTCACTACTACTCGCGGAGGGTTGTGTCGGATGCCA
>JANXQR010000851.1 GCA_025353435.1 Acidobacteriota bacterium
CGAAGAAGAAGTCCGCGCCCTCGCACCGGGAGATGTCGAAGGCTGGCGCGCCATGAACAACGTCCTCCGCCGCCTCCGCGATGCATTGCGTCCCAGTGGCCCCACCGACCTCTGGCTCAACAACGCCCCCACGCCTGAAGATTACGAAAATCGCCTCGCCAACGACCCCGAAGCACGTGCCCTCCTCTTCGATTGGTCCATGGCCGAGTTCGTCGAGCGCTACATCCAGGACGAGCGCCTCCAGATCGCCTATCTCGGACAAGGCGTCATCGGCACCAATGCCAGCCCCTTCGATCCCGGGACAGCCTCAATCCGTTTCCACCACGCCTCCGGCCGTCTAGGCGGCATGCCCGGTATGTGGGGCTATGTCCGCGGAGGCATGGGCATGGTGTCCTTCTACCTTTGCGACGCAGCTCGCGAAGCCGGCGCCACCGTCATCTCCGGCGTACCGGTCGCTGAAATCATTCCAGGCGAGTGCGTCCACCTCGAATCCGGAGAACGCATTGCCGCGCGCACCATCATCTCCAACGCCGACCCGCACCAGACCCTGCGTCTTCTCAACTCAGCAGCCGATCTCGCATGGCGCGCCCGCATCGAGAGTATTCCAATTGAAGGCTGCACCGTAAAACTCAACGTACATTTGCGCGAGCTCCCCAACTTCACCGCGCGTCCCGGAACAGACAATCCGCACCACTACGGCCAAATCAACGCACCCCTTACCAAAGACGAGTGGAAAGCCGGCTACGCAGCAGCCCGTCGCGGCGAGCTTCCCGATCACCTCTGGTGCGAGCTCTACTTCCAGAGCGTGCATGACAACACAGTCGCCCCCGCCGGCACCCACACCATGAGCGTCTTCGCCCAATACGTTCCCTACAAATTCGCGCACGGCGACTGGGACTCCTGCCGCGACGAAGTCCGCGCTCTCGCCTTCAAATCCCTCGCCCGCTTTGCCTCCAATATCGACTCCGCCGCCATCGGCGCGCAGGTCCTGGGCCCGCCAGACATCGAAAAGAAGGTCGGCCTTACCGGCGGTCACATCTTCCAGGGCGAGTGCCTCCCGCCCTACATGTACTCTCGGCGACTCACCGCACGCACGCCCATGAAGGGCTTCTATCTCTGCGGCGCATGCACCCATCCCGGCGGCTCCGTCATCGGCGTCAACGGCCGCAATGCCGCCATGGCCGTGCTCAAGGACCTAGGCACAATTTAGCTTTCATCGCCACTGTGCCTCTGTTATGCTGCGCGCTACATGGCCGCCATCCCCGCGCTCAAACGAGGAATCCGATTCCGCGATCTCGTGCTGTTCTACATCGTCAGTGGCCTCAGCGTGCGCTGGACCGCAACAGCCGCAGCCGCTGGTCCCAGCATCCTCATCGTCTGGATCGCCGCGCTCCTCTTCTTCTTCATACCGCTCGCTGCCAGCGTCATGGAGCTCTCCTCGAGGCTTCCCGAAGAAGGCGGCCTCTACATCTGGACGCGCGAAGCCTTCGGCGACGCATCCGGCTTCATTGCTGCGTGGACGTATTGGATGAGCAACCTGCCCTACTTCTCCGGCGTGCTCTACTTCGGCGCGGCATCATGCCTCTTCGCCTTCGGCAGTCGCGGCCAATCGCTCGTATCGAGCCCCGCCTATTACGTGACCTTCTCGCTTTTCTGGCTCGCCATCATCACACTGCTCAACATTCGCGGAGTCAACTTCGGCAAGTGGTTGAACAACATCAGCTCACTCGGCAGTATCATCCCGCTTTCTGCACTGCTCATTCTCGCCGCACTTTCATATGCGCGCTTCGGTTCCGCGACACATTTCTCTGTCGCCAGCCTCATTCCCCACTGGTCGCTCGACAATGCCATCTTCTGGTCCAGCGTCTTCTTCGCATTCGGCGGCGTCGAGTCCGGCTCCGCCATGGGCGATGAAATCGAGAACCCACGCCGAAACATTCCGCTGGCAATCCTCCTCGGCGGCAGCGTGCTCGCCATCGGCTATATTTCCGGCACGTTCGCGCTCCTCGTTGGTGCGCCCAGCGCCGCCGTCAGCGGACCCGATGGATTCATCAATGGAATTCGCCTCCTGAGCGAGCGCCTTGGGCTTGGCTGGATCGTCGCCGCGCTAGCCCTCTTCCTCGGCCTGAACGCAGTCGGCGGCGCCGCGTCCTATCTCTCTTCCACGTCACGCCTTCCCTTTGTGGCGGGCATCGATCACTATCTTCCGCCAGTTTTCGGCCGCATCCACCCGCGCTATCGCACTCCGTGGGTCGCGATCGGCGTCTACGGTCTCGCCGGCATGCTCGTCGCGGTTTTGAGTCAGGCCGGCGCCACCGTGCGCAATGCATACGAGGTTCTGGTAAGCATGGGTTTCATTGCCTACTTTATCCCTTATCTGTTTGTCTTCGGCGCCATGATCCGCCTGCAATCGAGACCTGCACCGCCCGAAGCTCGCCGCGTTCCCGGAGGAAAACCCGTGGCCATCGCGCTCGGAACCATCGGCATTCTGAGCACCACCGCAACCATCCTTCTCTCCGCAATTCCCGCGGGTGACGAGCCCAACAAGCCCCTCACCGTGCTCAAGGTCATCGGCGGAGCCGCGTTAATGGTTGGCTCCGGAGCCGCCGTCTTCGCACTGGAGCGATCTCGCACCAACCGCACCCAGCGGCAAAATTAGCTCACGCGCTACGCCCTGCGAATCAACTTCCCCAGAATTCGCGTCCACTCGCCCAACTCGCGCACCGGGACGCATTCGCGCTCCGAGTGCGCGGTGTGCATATCGCCCGGCCCGATCACGATTACCTCATCCGCAACGCGCGCAAGACGGCTCGCCTCCGAGCCAAAGCTGATTCCCGTCACGCCACATCCAGTTAGTTCGCCAAGCTTCTGCCTCAATCGCCCGCCGGCCGCCGATGCAAATCCCGCCTCTGCCCTCAGCGGCTCCACCACAATCCGCCCGCCTAGATTTGCCGCCCCCATCTCCGCCGCCAGACGCGCAATCTCGCTCAGCATTTTCCCCGGTGGATCAGACGGCACAGGCCGCCACTCCACTAGAAACTCGCATCGTCCCGCAATGATGTTCTTAGCCGATCCGCCCTCAATCACGCCCACGTTCACCGTCGTATACGGCGGATCAAATAATCCATCTTCGCATCCGCCTTGTTCGGCAATTGCGTAAACCCGCTCAATCATTCGCGCCGCGATCCGAATCGCCGAGAGCCCCTCACCCGGAAACGCCGAATGCGCCTCCTCTCCCTCCACCGTCACGCGTGCCAGTCCATATCCCTTACCAGCAACCCCCGCCCGCAAAGATGTCGGCTCGCTCACAATCGCCGCCCCAATTTGCGGAAGGCCAGCAACCAGAAGCCGCTCCATGCCCTTGCAGCCAATCTCCTCGTCCGCAGTCAAAATCAGACCGACTCCCGCATCCATCCCACCTTCGCCCACAGCAGCGAGAAAACAAGCCAGCGCTCCCTTCACATCGCAAGCCCCGCATCCATGCAGATTGCCATCGTGCTCCCGCAACTCCAGCGCCTCACTCCACGAAGCCGCAAACGGCACAGTATCGGTGTGGCACACAAACGCCAGCGCGATCGGATCTCCCCAGATCGCCCGCACCGGCCGCGCAATCAGATTTGCCTTCCCAACGCCATTCTCGTCCGTGTACGGAAGCAACTTCTCGCGCCAGCCGCGCTCTGCTAGATACCCTCGCACAAAATCCAGCAGCGGCACATTCGACATCGCAGAAGGCGTTGGAATCCGAACCAGTTCCCGCAGAATCTCCACCGCCGTCACGGCGTCACTTCCGTGCCCGCAATAAACACCCGCGGCCGCGCCGGGACCGCAATAAAGTACGCAAGCTCGCGATAGTCGACGAATTCATGAATCAGAAAATCGGCCTGCTTCCCCGCTTCAAGCGACCCCACCTGCTCGCCCATCCCAAGGCTCCACGCCGCGTTGATCGTCGCCGCCGCCAACGCCTCCGCCGGCATCAGCCCCATCTGCAAGCAAGCCAGCGACAGCATGAACGGCATTGACGCCACCGGTGACGACCCCGGATTAAAGTCCGTCGCCAGCACAATCCCGAGCCCCATCTCCACCATTTTGCGAGCGGGCGGGTACTGCGTCCTTCCCAGCGCAAACACTGACCCCGGCAGCAGCACCGGCTGCACTCCCGCATCGCGCAGCAGCGCCAGGGTGTCGTCCGTAACCGTCTCCAGATGATCCGCCGTAGCCGCGCCTAGTTCCGCCGCGAGCGCTGCGCCGGTACCCGACCGAAACTGCTCCGCATGCAGCCGCAGCCCCATTCCATGCCGCTTCGCCGCCGTCAGCACCGCCCGTGTCTCCTCGACAGTGAATGCATGATCGTCGCAGAACACATCACAATACCGCGCCAGACCCGTCGCCGCAACAGCCGGCATGATTTCCTCAATCACCAGCCGCACATACTCATCGCGCCGTCCTGCATACTCAGGAGGAACGGTGTGCGCCGCCAGCAGCGTGGGCACCATCCGCACCGGACCTTCCGCATTCAGCCGCGCAATCACCCCCAACATGCGCAGCTCCGTCTCACGGTCTAGCCCGTACCCTGACTTCGCCTCCAGCGTCGTCGTCCCACCCCGCAGCATCCAGTCCCGATGTCGCCGCGCCGCCACAACCAACTCATCCTCGCTCGCTTCACGGGTCAGTTTCACAGTGCGCAGAATCCCGCCACCCGCCGCCGCAATCTCCTGGTAAGTCGCCCCGCCAATGCGCCGCTCAAACTCATCCGCGCGATTCCCCGCAAATACCAAATGCGTATGCGCATCCACAAACCCCGGCGTCACGCATCGCCCCTCCGCATCAACCACGCCCATTCCGGGCTCTATATGCGATCTCAACTCCGCATACTTGCCCACCGCCACAATGCGATCGTCCTCGATCAGCATCGCCGCCTCGGTAATGATCCCGAGTTCACGCAACTCCGCACCCGCGCGCGGTCCTGACGGCCCATTGAGCGTCACCAGCTGACCGATATTGACGAATACCGATTTCACAATTGACTCGGGAATCTCCTCATTCGGAAATCAGCCAGACCTCGCAGCCTTCGATCATCTCGTCGAACATACAGTGACGAGCGGGTTTCTTCGGGTCAAATCGAACTGCTACCTTCCTGCCAATCATTTCTCTTGTCAATTCGTCTGCACGATCTCCATTTGCAGATAGAGAAAAACGGCCCGCGTAGTACTCCCCATTGACCACATAGGAGAATGCGAAACAGGGAAGATCCAACGCATACCGCCCGCCGTGGTTCTCAATTGCTGCCGACTGTATTGTGGCCTGGGTGCTTGGCCAACCTTCTTCTGCTTTAGAACGTTTAGATCTCAGGACGGCCCAGACAGCAAGAGCCGCAAGGATACAAATCGCCGGAATCAACTTCACGAGCATATCCACGGATCAATTCCACCCATCGGAATCCGCACGCCCCGTTCCCGCGCCGTCTCCCGCGCCAGCTCATACCCCGCGTCCGCATGCCGCGCCACGCCCAGCCCCGGATCGTTATTCAGCACACGCGCAATCCTTCGCGCCGCATTCTCCGTCCCATCCGCCACCGTCACCTGCCCCGCATGCAGCGAATACCCCATGCCCACGCCGCCGCCATGATGAAAGCTCACCCACGTCGCGCCCGACGCCGTATTCAGCAACGCGTTCAGAATCGGCCAGTCCGCCACCGCATCGCTCCCGTCCAGCATCTTCTCCGTCTCGCGATAGGGACTTGCCACACTTCCCGTATCCAGATGATCGCGCCCAATCGCCACCGGCGCACTCAACTCGCCCTTCCGCACCAGGTCGTTGATTGCCTCGCCCATCCGCGCGCGCTCACCCAACCCCAGCCAGCAAATCCGCGCCGGCAGCCCCTGGAACGCGAACCGTCCCCGCGCCAGCCGCATCCACCGCGTCAAAATCTCGTTCTCCGGAAACAATTCCAGCGCCAGCTCATCCGTCCGGTCGATGTCCCTGGGATCGCCCGACAGCGCCACCCACCGGAACGGCCCCTGCCCCGTGCAGAACAACGGCCGAATATACTCCGGCACAAACCCCGGAATCAGAAATGCATCCGAGCAACCCGCATCAAAAGCAAACCGCCGAATGTTATTGCCATAGTCGAACACCACCGCGCCCGCCCTCTGCAGCGCCAGCATCGCATCCACATGCACCACCATCGAAGCCGTCGACCGCCGCACATACTCCGCCGGATCCTTCGTCCGCAATTCAACCGCTTGCTCCAACGACATCCCCTGAGGCACATATCCATTCAGCGGATCATGCGCGCTGGTCTGGTCCGTCACCACATCAATCGCCACGCCGCGCCGCACCATCTCCGGCAGCACATCCGCACAGTTCCCCACCAGGCCCACGCTGAGCGCCCTTCCCTCGCGCCGCGCCGACTCGCAAAGTTTCAAGGCCTCATCCAGATCCTCACTCAGCACATCGCAATACCGCGTATCCACCCGCCGCCGAATCCTGCTCCGGTCCACGTCAATCGCCAGCACCACCCCGCCGTTCAGCGTCACACTCAACGGCTGCGCGCCACCCATCCCGCCCATGCCGCCAGTCACCACAAACTTGCCCTGCAGCGTCCCGCCAAAATGCCTGTCCGCCAACGCCGCAAACGTTTGAAACGTCCCCTGCAAAATCCCCTGCGTGCCGATATAGATCCAGCTCCCCGCCGTCATCTGCCCATACATCATCAGGCCCTTGCGGTCGAGCTCGTGAAAGTGCTCCCAGTTCGCCCACTTCCCCACCAAATTCGAATTCGCAATAATCACCCGCGGCGCCATGTCGTGCGTGGGAAACACTCCCACCGGCTTGCCGCTCTGCACCAGCAGCGTCTCCTCATTACCCAGCCGCTCCAGCTCCCGCACAATCGCGCGGAAGCACTCCCAGTTCCGTGCCGCCTTCCCAATCCCTCCGTACACCACCAGGTCCGCGGGCCGCTCCGCCACCTCTGGGTCGAGATTGTTCATCAGGCAGCGCAGCGCCGCTTCCTGCTGCCAGCCCTTGCAACGCAACACATTGCCACGCGGCGCACGAATCACCGGACTCTCTACAACGCTCATGGCCCCTCCTCAATAAATCTCTTCAGTACGTTGCGATACCGCCCCCGAATCTCCTCGTCCAGCGCGTGCCGACCATCCTCCACAACTAGCCGCCCCGCCACCGCAACATCACGCACCGCCGCGCGCCCCAGCGCAAACACAGCCTGCGACGCCAGCGACACCGCATCAGTCCCCATCACGGTCACATCATTCAAATCGAATGTTAAAAAGTCCGCATGCTCGCCCACTGCCAGCGTCCCGCCCTTCAATCCGAGCGCGCCATAGCCCGCCGCTGTCGCCGACTTCAGCAACCGATACCCAATCTCTTCCCCATCAACGTCGTCAAGAATCCCGCGCTCCCGCTGCACCAGCCGCAGGTGATACTCGTTCTGCCGCGCGTCTTCCAGAATGTCGATTTGCGCCTGGCTGTCCGTCCCAAACGCCACGGGAATTCCCAGCCGCGCCGCCACATCTGCCGGAAAAACTCCATCCCCTAAATTGCGCTCCGTAGTCGGGCACGAGCAGATCGTGCTCCCCCTCGCTGCCACGCGCTCAAACTCGTCCTCCGTCAAATGAATCGCATGCACCAGCGTCGTCCGGCTCGAGAGAATTTTGTGCTCCGCCATCAGGCATACCGGCGTCGCCCCATACTCCGCAACGCACGCCTCGTTTTCCGCCGGCTGCTCGCTAATGTGCATGTGCAGCGGCAGCTCCCGATTCTTTGCGAATGCTGCAATCTCCTCCATTACCCGCAGTGGCACCGCACGAATACTATGCGGCGCTGCGCCAACCGTTACCAGCGGCCTTCCTGTAACATCCCCAATCAATTCTTCAAGGTTCTTGAGGTATCCATCCGCAGTCTCGTAAAACCGCCTCTGCCCCGCATGCGGCTCCCGCTGAAACCCCGCCCGCAAATACGCGCTCCGCAGCAAACAAATTCGAATACCCACCGACTCCGCCGCGCGAATCACCGCCTTCGCCATGGTGTTCGCATCGCCATAGGGCCGCCCATCGCGATCATTGTGCAGGTAATGGAACTCACCCACCACCGTGATCCCGGCCGTCAGCATCTCCAGAAACGTCGCCCGCGCCACGTCGTACACGTCCTCAGGCGACACAAATCCCGCCGCCCGATACATCTGCTCGCGCCACGTCCAGAACGTGTCCCCACCGCTGACCCGCCCCTCCGCCCGTCCGCGAAACAGCCTCTGAAATGTATGCGAGTGCGCGTTGGCCAGCCCCGGTAGCAGCGCCTTTCCCGGCATCCGCACCACGTTCGCGCTCGCCGCATCTTCCAGACGCACAATTCCCGCAACGCGGCCGGCCTCATCAACCAGCAGCCCCGCGCCCTCGTGCGCACGTCCATCCGCAAACATCAAATCAGGTAGAAAGATTCGCAGCATCCAAGCCCCCGGCGGCTACCCGCCTTTCAGCGGCTATCAGGATAGTACCGGGCGCCTGTGCCACGCAGGAAGGTCGAACGCTCCCCAGATCGCGCTTACAACATGCGATTCCAAGGCACACTCAGCATTGCACCGCAGAAATCTCCATTGAATTCCATCACGACGAACGGAGACTATTTTTTGGCCGTGTGGTGGACTGGCGCTGCAGCTGCGTGTACCGCCGGGGCAGCTTGCTTGGCCTCGGCAAGCGCCATGTCGATCGTCCGATAGAGATCCTTGTCGGCACTCTCAACTTCGAGAAACTGGTCGCCTTTCGCACCTTTGTACACGATAAATATGGTAGGCGTGTGCTGTATGCCCGTCCGCTTGCCCAAATCGTCGTCAGCCATCACCATGGCGGCCAGCTTGTTCTGCGGATCAATCGCGAACGGCAACGCAATCTTGTGGGTGCTTGCGAAATTTTCAGTGAACCTCGCCAGCACATTCACGTTATAGATCGTGGGCTGATTCGCAAAAATCGCGTCGCGATACGCATCGCCCGCACCGTTGCCAAGCGTGTCGAACCAGCGCGCATTGATAGCCGCCGTCTTGCTCCAGGGATGCGCGGGAATCAAATAATCGCGGCGAACCCACGGGATCTTGTACTTCGCGGCTGCTTCCTTCAGCACCGGATTCGCATGCGCGCAGGCTGGACACTCCAGATCGCTGAACTCCACAATCGCCACCGTTGCACCCTTCGGTGGATGCAACGCAACTGTATCCAGCACCTTGGTCGCCTGCGATGCCGCCTGCCCCACAAGGTTCATCGCGGCTGCCAGTGACAGAACAATCACTGCCAGAACCTGCGCCGGCAGTGCCAGTTTACGAGCCAGTAATTGAATAGTCATAATCTTCAATATTTTTACAGATTGCATACGGAATGGACTCATTTTCGAGTGTAAAGTAACACGTTTGATGCCGGCTCCAATTGAGATGGCACAAGAGAGGAATGCCCGTGGCACCAATTGGCCATTCCCCTGATACTTCCGCGCGCGTCCGGCGGCTCACCTTCCCAATTCTCGGTGCATCCAATGCATTACTATCGGAAGTATAACCATGCGCTATGTGATCGCAATACTCGCCGTTTTGGGGCTCACCGTTTCATGTCTCGCCCTGCGGGTTCACTATTCCAACGACGTCCAACCCTGCGACATCAACGACCACTGGGACTGCGGCGTAGTCAATCACAGCCCATTTGCCACGGTTGGCCCTGTACCCGTTGCCGCCATCGGCATGGCCGGTTATGTCCTGATTGGAATATTGGCACTAATGCGCCGGCGGGCACTCGTAGCTGCGGCGTCAGTGGTTGGCCTCGCCTTTGCGCTCTACCTCACCCACATTGAAAAAGATGTGCTGATGGTCTGGTGCCTCTATTGCGTCATCTCCCAATGCTTGATTCTCCTGCTCTCCGTTCTAAGCGTCGGATGGGCTTGGGCCAGCCGCAAATCGCACGCTTGAACTGCAATCAAACCGGCCGCACCATCACGGCGTAGCAGCGGCCGCTTGCTTCTCTGACTCCGCAATCAGCTTTCTAAACTCCACAACCGCCGGCACACCCGGCGACCGCAGCGCATCTTTCCCGCTGTACCTCCACACCGCCGGAGAGTCGAGCGCGTTGTCCCGCTTGCCTCGATACACTAAAAACATATCCTCGGACTGCCCAACCTCGACCTGAGGGGTAGGCCTGTGCCCTTGATCGTTGGTCGGGTCCCCCGCCTGCGGTGCATTTCCTCTGCGCCCCGCACCCGCGATTCCAGCATCCGTACTGTCAACCATGACCGGCCGATTGTTGATCGGGATGCCACCCACTGTCGGCTCCACCATCTTCCCACTCCCTTTGCGAATCTCAATCACCAGGTCAGCGCTCGACACATCCTGGACCAGCTCAAAACGGCCCCAGACCATGATGGCCTTCTCTACATCTTCCCGCGCCGTGCGGTTCGCATTGGGTGCGTCGAGCGCCACGCCAGCGTCAGGGTCGACAACCACCAGCACCGACCTCGCTTCAAGAATGTCCGTCGGCAGCACCGCCTTTTTCTTGTCCTTGCCGGCCGCCGCCATACAGCTCATCACCAGCACAGATACTACGAGGCTCTCGCGAAACAGCATCAAGCACCTCCCACAATGAAAGCCAGTCTAGCCCATCGGGGCGGACAACGCTCGTCTTCTCCAGTTTTGCTTTTCCCATCGAAATGCCGCCATCGAATCGATTCGCGTCGCGCTACCGTTCGACTTCGGTCAGCACCATCGCCCGTCGGATACCATTCCCATATGAAGCCTCGCTGTCTCATCCTCGCCTGCGGCAACACCCTGCGCAGCGATGACGGCCTCGGCCCCTGGCTCTGCGATTGGGCCGCAGACCGTTTCTCCTCTGATTCCCGCGTCCAGACCATCTCCAGACAGCAGTGGACCCCAGACCTCGCTCAAGACATCGCCAGCGCCGAATCCGTCCTCTTCATCGACTGTTCCGTAGCCTCATCCCCAGGGGAAATCCATCTGACCGCGGTCGAACCCGCCTCACCCGGTCCCGGGCTCGCAACCCACCACACCGGCGCCCCCGAACTCCTCGCATTAGCGCAGGAACTCTACGGCTCCAAGCCCCGCACTTCCCTGCTTCTCACAATCGGCGCCGGCTCCACCGAACTCGGCGAATCTTTCAGCACCGCCGTCACCGCCGCGCTCGCCGAAGCTTGCAGTCTCCTCGAACGCACCGTCCTCGCATGGACGCAATAACATCATCACCGCTGATGACTTTCGTAGCCAGGCACCTTGAGGACATACGCGTAATCTCCTGGTAGACTCTCCGGCAACTTTACCTGAACGCCGCCCTCAACCTTTGACCACGCTAGGGACTTGTCGCCGCCAAGAAGTTCAATCGTCGTGAACGAAGGATTTCCCCGTGATCCCGCTGCGGATGCAAGCTCCTGCACGGTCACTGTTTTCCCCTTCGGCTTCCCCAGCACCGTCACAAATAGGTCCCCGCCCTTCCGTGTAAACCGCAGATCATCCCCCTCTGTCGACTTCCCCTCCGCCTGCGTCCAAGGCGTCGTATCGTAAATCGCCTCGCCATTCTGCTTCAGCCACGCCCCCAGCGCCTTCAGCCGCTCCATCTGCACCGGCGGAATCGTCCCATTCGCCTCCGGCCCCACGTCCAGCAACAGATTTCCATTCTTGCTCACAATGTCCACCAGCAGCGCAATCAACTCTCCCGGCGCAATCGTCTCCTTCTCGCCCTCCGCCCGGTTGTACCCGAACGACCGCCCCAGCCCCCGGCACTCCTCCCACTTCTTCTCGCTAATCTTGTCCAGCTTCGCGTATTCTGGCGACGTAAAATCCGCGTGCTTGATCCCAAACCGATCGTCGATCACCCCATCCGGCATCGCGTTGTAGTAGTCCGCCTCCACCTGCATCGCCCGCCCCGTCTTCGGCCAGTCAATGTCGTTCCACAGCACCGCCGGATGATACTTCTCAATCAGCTCGTGAATCTGCGCAAACGCGTAATCCCCGTAAGCCTGCGTCTGCGGCTTCACCATCTCGTAGTCTTTGCTCGTCTCAATCGGCCCCGTATTAAACGTCCAGTCGTACCCGCCCGAGTAATAAAGCCCCATCTTCAGCCCCTGCTTGTCCACCGCCTTCGTCAGCTCGCCAACAATATCCCGCTCCGCTCGCAGCTGCCCTGCCTTCAGCGCCGGATTCGGATTCGCCGTCGTGCTCGGCCACAGCGTGAACCCTTCATGATGTTTCGAAGTCAGCACCACATACCGCGCCCCAGCCTCTTTGAACACCCCCGCCATCGCATCCGGGTTCCACTTCTTCGACTCCCGATTGAACTCTGTCGAAAAATCGTAGTACCCAAAGTTCGCCCCAAAATGTTCCTTGTGATACGCCTCCGTCGGCGATCCAGGAATCCGCAGCACATTCAAGTACCACTCCGCATACGGGTTGTATTTGATGTAGTCCGCCGACGAAAAATCATGGTCTGGATGATTCAGCGGCGCCCATCCCGGCACCGAATACAGTCCCCA
>JANXQR010000858.1 GCA_025353435.1 Acidobacteriota bacterium
TGAAGAACTGCTGCAGAAACTCGCTGATCACGGAGCTTACGGCGACCTGCACGCGGTCCACATCGTTGATCAATGTGGAAAGGATGGTGCCGGTGGCGTGCTTGTGAAAAAAGCTCGCAGAGCGGCGCAGCGTGGCCTCGTAGAGATGATTGCGCAGGTCGGTGATCAGGCCAAAGCCCGCGTAGTTGACGAGGTAGGTGCCGAGGTAGTCGCAGAGGCCCTTGACGACCGTCGATATGACGAGCGCGAACGCCACCACGTTCCATGCATTGTGCATGTGAATGAAGTGCGGGACGAGCGATCTGAGATCGAATTGCCAGTAGGAGTTTTTCAGGCCGAGGAGGATGGGGCCTTCGGGGGCGTCGGGGCGGAGAACCTGGTCAAAGATGGGCTGGAAGAGAAGTGTGCGGAAGGTGTCAAGAACGCCGACAGCCGCGAGGAGAATGACACCGGGAAGCCAATTGAGCCAATAGGGCAGCCCGAAACGCAGGAGGCCAAAGAAACGCTTCATGCGGCGGACACCGCCTTGATAACGCAACCTGAGGGTTGGATGGACTCCATCCGAGTATTGTAGCCGCTGGGTTCGGACAAGAGGACTAATACGCCTTCAGGTCCACGATGGCCTTGAGAATGTCATCGGGCTGAGGCAGGATGGCGTCTTCGAGCACTGGTTGATAAGCAACGAATGTGTCCATCGAACCGATGCGCTTGACGGGCGCGTCGAGGTCTTCGAACAGCTCATCGGCAATGCGGGCAGCGATCTCGGCACCGTATCCCCAACTGATCATGTCCTCGTGAGCCACGATGACTCGGCTGGTTTTCCGAACGGATGTGGCGATGGCTTCCCAGTCGTAGGGATTGAGCGTACGCAGGTCGATAATCTCGACTTGAATGCCGTGCTTGCGCTCTGCATTCTGGGCGGCCTGCAGGGCACGAGGCACCACGGCGCCGTAGGTGACCAGCGTGATGTGAGTGCCGGGGCGAACGATGCGCGCCTTGCCGAAAGGGATCGCGTAGTCGGGGCCCGGGTAGGGCGCGCGACCGTAAGTCTCGCGGTATAAACGCTTGTGCTCGAGGAAAAGGACCGGATCGTCGCAACGGATCGCCGTGCGCAGAAGGCCATTTGCATCTAGGGCGTTCGACGGGAAAACAATGCGCAGGCCGGGGATGTGCGTGAAGAGGCTTTCGCCTGACTGCGAATGGTAGATAGAGCCGCCAGTGAGATAGCCGCCGATGGGCACGCGGATCACGGCAGGCGAGGCCCACGCGCCGTTGGAGCGCCAGCGCATGAGAGCGAGTTCGTTGCGGATCTGGTGCATGGCAGGCCAGATGTAATCGAAGAATTGTATTTCGACTACGGGCTTCATGCCGCGGACGCCGTAGCCGACAGCGCGCCCTACGATGTTGGCCTCGGCCAGCGGCGAATTGAACACGCGCTCGGAACCAAAGGCGGTCTGCAAACCCGCGGTGAGCTTGAAGACACCGCCCTTGCCTTTCACTTCAGAGAGTGCCTGCTCGCGGCTGGCGTCGGCAACGTCTTCGCCGTAGACAACAATGCGCGGGTCGCGGCTCATTTCGTCGTATAGGCAGGCGTTGATAAGGTCCGCCATGGTGTGTGGGGCCGAGCCTTTTGAACTTGCGGATTGGCCCGTGGTCGCCGTTGCAGTCGCGACCTGTTCGCGGGCGAACGTGACGCTTGTGGGGTCGAGATCTTCAGAGTAGACATGGCGGGGAATGCTATCGACCACTGGCAGCGGCGCTGCCAGCGCGCGCTCTGCAGCTTCAGCCGCCTCGTGATCCAGCGACTGCTCGAGTTCAGTGATCTGCTCGGCGGTGAGGATGTTCTCGCGCAGCAGGCGCATCTGCATGCGGGTGAGCGGGTCTCGCATCGCGTCTGCCTCGCGCTCGGCGGCGGAACGGTAGAGCTTGTCGTCGTCAGAGAGAGAGTGCGAATATGGCCGGACACAATGCCCGTGCACGAAGCCTGGGCCCTTGCCAGCGCGGCAATGTTCTGCGGCCCTTTGAAAGGCGCGGAGGCTCGCTTCGGGGTCGGTGCCGTCAACTTCCTCGAAGTGGAAGTTGGGGAAGTTGGCCACCAGGCGCGAGATGTTGCCGCCGGGTGTGTTGATTTCGACCGGCACGCTGATGGCGTAGCCGTTGTCCTCGATCATGAAGATGACGGGGAGCTTCTGGTTGGAGGCAGTATTGAGAGCCTCCCAGAACTCTCCCTGAGACGTGGACCCTTCGCCAACACAGGCGAGGACGACTTCGTCGCCGTGAAACTCGACGTCGTGATACGCGCGGTAATCGCCTGGCGATTGTTCAGCGGCCTCCGGATGCCGGCTGAAGTAGCGGCCCGCCTCGGCGCAGCCCACGGCATGCAGCAACTGGGTGGTGGTCGATGAGGAGGTGCTGACGATGTGGTGAGGCCGGCTGCTCCAATGAGTAGGCATCTGGCGGCCGCCACTAGCGGGGTCTGTGGCTGCGCCCACGGCTTGGAGGAACATGTCGGTAGGCGTGACGCCGAGGGTCAGGCAAAGCGCGCGATCGCGATAGTAAGGGAAGAACCAGTCGTAGCCGGAACGAAGGGCAAGAGCTGCCGCAACTTGGAGCGCTTCATGGCCGGCGCCCGAGACCTGGAAGAAGATTTTCTGCTGGCGTTTGAGCATGATTTCGCGGTCGTCGATGCGACGCGAAAGGTACATTAACCTATAGATTTCGATGAGGGCTTGCCCGCCGAGCTTGCCTGTTGCAAGCGATGTCTCGATCATGTGAGCGCCGGAAACTGCCAGGTCCATTCGCCGTAACTCCGGTTCCGGCATCGAGCCGGGAAGTCCAAACCTGATTGTATCAATCCTTATACTCTGCCGGGTGGTGGTCCCGGCAAATCAAAAGATCAAGCCCTAAGGAAATACGCTGATGTAGCCGGGAGCCGTGGGATTGTCACCGATGGCGTAACTCATCTTCTCTTTCACACTTTTAGCCAGTTTTTCAATCTCGGCGGCCTTGTGAATTCGTTCGGCGCTCGACATATTGACGGAATCAGCATTCAGCTCTTTGGCCAGACGCAGAAGTTTGGTTGTGTCATCGACGATGGCCTTTTGCCGCAGCCGGTTGAGAACGGCGATCCGCTTTTGATCCATGGACGGCGGCAGGGGGTTCGAAGGCTCTCGCTGGGGATAACGGGAGCTTGCCTGGCCACCTTCCGCGGGCGGGATTGGCGGCACGCCAGGGGATTGTGCTGAAATTGGAAGGCCGATGAGGACAGCCGCAGCAACACACCGAGGAATGAGCGATGCGAGGCGAACGACCGTTGAATGACGCCGACTGCTCTCGCGGAGCGTTGCCGCTGAAGTCAGAGCGCCCGAATTCGATCCGGTTGAACGGCCGACAGTCATTGCTCAACACCTCGACTCGGCAATAGATACGGCCTAGTTGGCGCCCACGATCAGCTTCATCTTCTGTTCCACGTTGTGCGCGAGCCGCTCAATGTCATCGATCTTGCGAATCTCACTCACGGTAAGCGTGTCTCTTGATGTCTTTTCAATCTCGACATTGAGTTCCCTAGCCAATTTGAGCAGTAAAGCACTGTCTTCGTTCAACTGGCGCTTGCGTTCCGCGTTTGCCACATCAAAGTTCCTTTTCTTGGTTTGCTGTTCCCGCATCGCCATCACCCCGTTTGCGTCGGGAAGGCGATTGGCCTCGGGGCGCAGGACGGTGTGGCTGGGTTGCGGCTGGAGGACCGGTGCCTGGACGGCGCTCTGACCAAGATCGACCGAAGTTGTGGCCCATCCAAGGAGAAGCATGCAGGCACAGCTTCTGAACACATACCGGGTGAATGTCGATGAATCAAGGCGACGGACGTGAGCGCGGTTCAACCGATACAGCATGGGAACCTCCCTTGATCTTATTACTGAAAAGGCTGGTGTTAGCCTGCTCCGACGGTGAGCTTCATTTTGTCTTTGACGCCCTTGGCAAGCTTCTCAATCGATTCGGCTTTGCGGATGACATTGATGGAAAGAGTGTCCTTGGAGGTCTTGTCGACTTCAGACTTCAGCTCGGTGGCGAGTTCAAGGAGCTTGGCAGTGTCATCGGCAATCTGTTTTTTTCGCTCGGCGTTGGCAGCGTCGAAGTGCTCCTTCTTGACCTGGTCGGAGTTCAGCTTCATCTGGTCATTCTTGTCCGGCAAACGGTTCGCTTCCGGCCTCAGATAGGGCAGGTCGGGGTTGGGCGTCGGCGATTGCTGCGGTGGCTGGGCGACAGCGATGAGAGTCGCCATGACAGCCACTCCGGCCGCCCCGCGAATCCAGCGTCGAGCCGGACCTCGAACGAGCCCTTCGGCATGAGCATCTATCCTGTTTGAATTGCGTTGCATGGGACATCTCCTTTGATGGCAGGCGTGGGAGCAAACCCGAGCAGGAGGGGCACGCTGACTCATTCTCCCACTTCTGCAGGGCAAATTCGAGATCAAAAAAATCAACCATAATCTAAGGGAGGGTTTGAATGTCTGGTTTTGCCTTAATTGCGTTGAGATTCGGCATATTTGCCGAAGGCCGGTTCATGGGAAAGGTGCTGGATGAGTGGGTCGATGACACTCAGGAATTCGTCCGCACCAAGCTGCCTCACTTGATTTTGGTTGTCATCATTGCCATGGTTCTCATGCGCCTGCTGCGGATGATCACAGGCCGCATGATTCGCATCGCCGAGCGCAATGCCGCCGACTCCACACGCATCGCCCAGGTCAGAACTCTCTCAGGAATCGTCCGCACCACTGGAATCGCAGTAATCCTCCTGATTGTGAGCATGGTTCTTCTGGCCTCAGTCGGCGTAAATCTGGCGCCGCTGCTAGCCTCGGCTGGTGTCGCGGGCGTAGCCATCGGACTGGCCGCTCAGACCATCGTCAAAGACGTTTTGAACGGCGCCCTGATCCTCATCGAGGACCAATTCAACGTGGGGGACGTGGTCACGCT
>JANXQR010000612.1 GCA_025353435.1 Acidobacteriota bacterium
CGCAACCGTCCCCGGCACCGCAAGCCTTTTCTCAATTGTTCTCGTGTTTCTGAAGTTGGGTGTAGTCGTCTTCGGCTCAGGCTACGTACTTCTCGCTTTCCTGCAGACCGATCTCGTCGATCGCCTCCACTGGGTCACGCAGTCCCAACTCCTCGACGCAGTGACAGCCGGCCAGGTCACGCCCGGCCCCGTCTTCGCGACGGCAACCTTTCTTGGCTTCCTGATCCACGGATACTCCGGAGCCGCCGCAGCCACCGCCGCCATCTTCCTGCCATCCTTCTTCATGGCGGCCGCAGTCGGTGTGCTGGCCAAGCGGATACGCCAATCCCCCGTAGCTTCCGCATTCCTCGACGGCGTCAACGCCGCCGCCATCGTCCTGATGGCGGCCGTCGCGCTCACCCTCGGTCGCGCCTCGCTGGTCGACCTGTTCGCCTGGGCCATCGCCGTCATCAGCGCCGTGCTTCTCATCCGCTACAAGATCAACGCCACATGGCTCATCGTCGGAGGCGCCACTCTCGGCGTGTTTCTCAAGCACTGAATTGTCTGGAGTCCCTTAGTCCTTCAGTCCCTTAGCCCTTCAGTCCCTTCCTCACCCAAACCGATACGCACTGATCGCCGCGCCCATCGGCTCATCGGAGAAAATCTGCTTCCCCGACGCTTCCCCGCCAGCGCCCGCCGCCAGCATCAGCGGAATCAGGTGCTCCTCTCGCGGATGCGCAAAACGCGCGTTCGGCGCCTGCTCCCAATGCTGCAGAAGTGAAGCCCGCTCCGCACCCGGCGACTCAATTGCCCGCGTCAGCCAGCCATCAAACGCCCGCGCCAGCTCCGCAGTCCCCGGCCGCATATAAGCCCGCAAATTGTGGAAGCTCATTCCGCTGGCCACGATCAGCACACCCTCATCCCGCAGCGGCTCCAGAGCGCGACCGGCAGCGATGTGCAGTGCCGGATCAAGTTCCCCCGCCCGCCCCGCCGCCAAACTCAGCGTGACCACCGGAATCTCCGCCTCGGGAAACGCAACCTTGAGAGGCACAAACACGCCGTGGTCAAATCCACGATCCGGGTTCACAGCAGACTTCAACCCCGCACCCTTCAGAAGCTCAGCCACACGCGCCGCCAGTGCCGGATCGCCCGGCGCAGGCCACGTCAGCTTGTAGGTGTGCTCGGGAAATCCCGAATAATCGAAAATCAGCTGCGGATTCTCCACCCCGCTCGCCGTGAACGCCGCCTCTTCCCAATGTCCGCTCACCACCAGCAGCGCCTTCGGCATTTCCGGCAGCGCGTCCGCCAGCCCCTCCAGAAACCGCCGCGTCAGGTCCCAGGTATCCGCCGGCCCCCACGTCCAATCCATAAAGAAGCACGGCCCGCCCCCATGAGGCAGAAAGATCACAGGCTGGCGTTGCGTCGAAGAATTCATGAGGCACCTCCCATTTAGTCGTTACAACAACTATCTAAGAGATGCCTCAACCGGCTCGAGAGATTCGCCACCTCAGAGCTGAAAACTGAGCTGACAGCTACCTTTTTCAACTTCCATCCGGGAATCCGCCTCGATGCAGAACCATGGGAAAATGGGGAAGCACGTTCGGTCGCCGCGCCTTCGCCCGCCAGCCCTCAGGATGCGGCTCCAGCCCCTGAAACAACGGCGACCCCTCCGCCGTGCCATCTCCCACAATCGGCTCCAGCGCCGCACGGAGCACGCCTATCCGCTCCCCAAATCGCTCCTCCCAGCGCGCCTCAATTTGCTCCAAACCTGCCGCATAAACTCCCCGAGCCTCCACCCCCGTCTCGGTCAATCGCACCACTTGCCAGATTCCTTCCTTTGCCAAGTCCGCCAGCTTCCATTTCCGCAAAACGCCCACGGCCATGCTGACGCCTTCCTTTGATATCCCTGATCTCGCCGGCACTTCGCGCAGCTTAACACCTTCTTGAGTCATAATCCGAAGGACGTTGGCGCAGATGGCCAGCGACAGCTGGCTCTCCCGCTCAAACTCCAGCGCAAACGCCAGCAGCACTCGCGCCAGCAGCGCCGGCAGCGGCAATCCCTCCTCCATCGTTTCCTGCGGCCCCTGCTTCGCCTTCGGCCCCCGGCACACCATGCCATACCCGAGAATTGGCATGCAATCCGGCAGCCCCCGGTCGAGATCCTTCACCACCGCGCCCAGCGATTCCCGAAGCGCCTCCAGTGCGCGCCCGCCAAACCGCTCCTGCCATCGCTCCTCGATTTCCCCCAGCAGCGGCTCCCATATTTGCTGCGCCGCGCGTCCCCCTGCCGTGGGACGAACCACCCAGTCGCGCTTCGGAGCCTTCTTCCCCTGACTTTGCATGTCAGGCGTCACCGTCACGTAACCCCACCTTCGCATCCCGTCCAGATTGGTCGGCGTCCGCGCCAGGCGCTCCAACTCCCCCACCGTCAGCCCCTTATCCGGCAGCCAGCAAAGGCAGTTGAAATACATCACCATCGACGTCAGCCACGTTGCATTCATCTCTCGCGCGGCCCGCCTCGTCCCCGTCGTCCAATGCGGCAGCCGCCGCTCTGCCTCGTTATCGAACTCGATCGTGAACGCCACCAGCGACTGCGACAGCAGCCTGCTCAACGGAAACGTCTGCGCCATGCGCGCATCTTCACACGCGGCCTGCCCCTGAGCAATCTCTGCGGCAAGCTCTTGTCGTCTGCAGTCTGCGGTCTGACCACTTTGGCCTGTCATCCGTCACATTTTTTCCGCCATTCGTCACAGAGGGAATCAAATGCAACCGGCCCTCCCTTTGCGCAGTCTCGCTCGTCTCGTGGCTCTTGGCATACCGCCTCGCTGGCCGTTCCGGGCTGCTGTGAGCTAGCGCGCTACTCGATGGCAAAGACCGCGTACACAGTGGCCTGTTCCCGAATGGTCTGCGGCCGGATTTCGAGCGCGGGCATTGGCACCGGCTCTCCAGCATCTGCCGAGACCATGACTTGTGCGGAGTCGCCGCCACCGCCACCGGCTGGGAAGTAGATCCGGCTGGGCGGAGTCTGATTACTCGCATAAATGAGCGCGCCGAGTTTTACATGTAACCCTTCAGCCATCTTTTCCGCCACAGCGCGTGCCTTGACCAGCGCCGCCTCGGCGGCCTTCGCCTGCAACGCTTTCCGATCGGAGAGCCGCCAATCAATGTCCCCTGTTTTGTTCGCGCCGGCATCGATCGCCGAACGGATGACCTCAGCCGCGAGTTTAACGTTGACCGAAATCTCCCATGACTGGCGAAACAGGTATTGGCGCTCCTTCTTCTCCTCTGGCGACGCCTTTTCATCAATTTGAGTGTTCTTCAACAGCCCCTGCTCCGAGCTCTCAATGTCTTTGTCGTCGACGCCGACCTTGCGCACCGCAGCAAGTATCTTCTGAGATAAGGCTCCGCCTGGCGATAAGTGTCTTCCGCCTTCGCACCGTAGAGCTCGAACCCAACTGTCACCGCGGCGATATCCGCTGTTGCCGTCGCTTCATCAATCGTGCTGATTGCGATGGTCTTGTTTTCGCGGTTGATCTGGATCGTCTGGGCCGCCAGATTGGCGGACATCACGATTGCGGCGACCATCGAGGTCACGACTTTGAGACTCTGCATTGAGCTTGCCTCCCAAAATTCACCGGAAGACTACCACAGCGGACACGCAATAAATCGCCTGTTCAATTCGGGCGTTCGTACTTCTTCCCGAACTCCCGCAACTTCGCCAGAGTCGCCGCGGCCTGCCCGGAATCAATCGCCTCCGCGCCCATCGCCACGCCCTCTTTCAGGTCCCCAGCCAGCTCCGCCGCCACCAGCGCTGCCGCCGCATTCAGCAACACGATATCCCGCCGCGCGCCTTTGATCCCCGTCAGCACGTCGTAAAGCAGCGCCGAATTCTCCGCCACATCGCCGCCCGTAAAGTCTTCGAGCTTCGCCAAGGGCAACCCTGCCATTTCCGGTGTCACGCGCGCGCCCTTCAGCAGTGGCTTGCCTTCGTCCGACTCCACAATTCGCGCCACAATTGACTCGCCCGTCGTGGTCAGCTCGTCGATGCCATCGGTCCCGTGCACCACAAACGCCCTTCGCGCGCCCAACTCCGCCAGCGCCCGCGCCACCAGCAGCACCCGGCTCGGCGCCAGCACACCGATTACCTGCGCCCG
>JANXQR010000027.1 GCA_025353435.1 Acidobacteriota bacterium
CGAGGATCCGGTCGTCGAGGCGGTCAGAAACGCGCTTCCGGGCGCCAACTGCGGCGGGTGTGGACGGAGACGTCTGAACAGGTGCATGCGCGGCTGGTCAGTATTGATCTACGCAATGTTACGTATGCGGATGAGGATGGCAAGCAGGTGCTGCGGGAGATCGAGAAGAAGACGGGCGCCTCGCTGACTGCCACAACGCCATGGACCAAACATCTTGTGGCGCAGATATGCGATGAGAACCCCAACGGTTGAAGAGGAGGTCAGAACATGCAAGCTATGGCGACGGATCAGATCAATTTTGGAAACAGTTTTGGGAACAGGTTTGGGAGCAGGTTTGGGAACGAGGTTAGCCGGCATTATGGACTTTTCGACACACTGGCAGAGGAGACGATGGGCGAGTTGATGCAGTTGGCTCGGGTGCGGACGCACGAGGCCGGCGAGACCTTGTTTTGCGAGACGGATGAGTCGAACTTTGTCTATCTTGTGCTTGAGGGCCGGGTGAAGCTCTCAGTGAATTCGACGGGCGGGCGGCGTCTGATTCTGGGGCATGCGACGACCGGAGAGATTGTGGGAGTGGCGTCAGCGTTGTGCGGGCGGCCGCAGGAGACGACGGCGGAGGTGGTTTACACATCGAAGCTGGGAGCGATTGGCCGGGACAATTTTATGAATTTTCTATTGACGCATCCGAACGTGTACCGAGTGGTATGCGAGGAGTTGGGCCGGGAGTTAAACAAGGCTTGCGAACAATTGCGGACGGTAGTGTTGTCGTCGACTGCGCCGCAGAAGCTGGCGCGGCTGCTGCTGGACTTTGGCAAGGACGGACAGGTGACGGAGGTGGGCGCGCGGTTTCGGTTCTGCATGACGCATGAAGAGCTTGGCGAGTGTATTGGGGCATCGCGCGAAACGGTGACGCGAGTTATGACTACATTCAAGACGCGGAAGCTGGTGATGCTGAATGGGTCGACGCTGACGATTCCGAATACGATGGCGCTGGAGAAGTTTGCATGCGCCCGGAGCGCGGCCATCTAAGCACGGTGATGAAATACCCATCGGCAGCAAAGGCCCGCAGGCATATAGACCCTTTATCGCAAGACTGCGCGGCTCGCTGAAAAAGCATTTTTTGAGCGAAATTGGAAGAAGCATACCTCAGGGGTTAAAACCCCAGATTCATTTTGCGTCGATTTACACCCGGGATAAATCCCAGGCCTACCGCCCGAACGAGTTATCGAAATTTGGTTGGGTCGATATTGAATTTGATTAGCTTGGAATTGAGGGTGGTGCGCTTGAGGCCGAGGCGCGCCGCCGCTCCATCGTCGCCGCCGATCTGGCCGCCGGTTTCGCGGAGTACGCGCCGGATGTGATCGATCTCTGCTTCATTGAGGGTGAGTTCGGATTCCGGAAGGACTTCGGCGAGATGGGGCATTTCGAGCTCGGCAAGTGGCGCATAGAGAATGGGGCCGCGGGTGAGGATGACGCAGCGCTCGAGAAAATTTTCGAGCTCGCGAATGTTGCCGGGCCAAGGCCATTGGATGAGCGCTTTCATGGTGGCGTCAGGAATGGTTTCGATGAGCTTGCCCATGCGCCTGCCGTGGACGGCGACGAAGTGTTGGGTGAGCAGAACGATGTCGCTGGTGCGCTCGCGCAATGGCGGCGCGAAGATGGGAAACACTTTGAGGCGGTAATAGAGGTCGGCGCGGAACTGTTTTTCAGCGACCATGGTGGCGAGGTCGCGATTGGTTGCGGCGATGAGGCGGACGTTGACGGGGGTGGGCCTGGTGCCGCCGAGGCGTTCGATTTCGCGCTCCTGGATAGCGCGCAGAAGCTTGGGTTGCAGTTCCAAGGGGAGCTCACCGATTTCGTCGAGGAAGAGAGTACCCTCGTGAGCCAATTCGACGCGGCCCATTTTGCGGGCGATGGCGCCGGTGAATGCGCCTTTCTCATGGCCGAAGAGTTCGCTCTCCAATAATCCAGCAGGGATGGCGGCGCAGTTGAGCTTGATGAAGGTACGCTCGTGGCGCGCGCTGAGGCGGTGAATGGAGCGGGCGAGGAGTTCTTTGCCGGTGCCGGTCTCGCCCTGGATGAGGACTGTAGCGTCAGTGGGAGCGACGGTTTCAATTTGCCTGAGGACCTGGCGCAGGTTGGCACTTTCGCCCACGATGTCGTCGAAGCGATTTTCTAGATTGATTTCCTCTTCGAGATATCTCTTTTCCTGCGTGAGGCGGTCGCGGAGGTCGGAGACGTGGCGGAGGACAGCGGCGTTGCTGACGGCGACGGCGACCTGACCGGCGATCTGGGTGAGCATGTCGACTTCGCGATGGTTGAAAGCCGATTCAATCTGCCGGGCGATGGCGAGCACGCCCACTGCTTCTCCATGATGAATGAGCGGCACCCAGCAGCCCGATTGCATGCCCAGGGTGGTGAGATGAAGAACGGTGGGCTCCGCGAAGCCAGCGGTGGCAATGCTGTCGAGCACGACTGGTTCTCTGGACTGGAATGCCTTGCCCGCGGGCGACCCATCCATTGGCAGACGCACCATGCCGCGCCTTTGGAGGTTCTCATCGGGGCCGAGGAATTCGACTGTAAACGTGTTCGCGTCCTGACTTGAAATGGCCAGGGTTGCGGCGTCGTAAGGAATGACTTCGCGAATGCTCGCGGAGATGGCCTCGAGCAGCTTGGTCACGTCCATGTTGGCGAGCAGGGCCGAACTCAACTGCAGCATTACGGCCTCATCGGCTCGCTTGCGGTCAGTGAAATCGCGCGTGATCTTGGCAAATCCTGTCAACGCGCCGGTGTCGTCGCGCAAGGCGGTGACGACGACATTCGCCCAAAAACGGGAGCCGTCCTTGCGCACGCGCCACGCTTCCTCCTCGATGCGCCCGCGCTCAGCGGCGAGATGCAGCAAATCTGCGGGCCGGCCTCTATCGATATCGGGTTGGGTGAAGAATCGCGAGAAGTGGAGGCCGAGGATCTCGTCATCGGCGTAGCCTTTGATGCGTTGCGCGCCGGCGTTCCAGGTGGCTACGAAACCATCCGGATCGAGAAGGAAGATGGCGTAGTCGCGAATGCCTTCGACGATGGAGCGAATCTGCTGGTCGCTGCGGCGAGCGGCCTGCTGCGCGATGCGCTGCTCAGTAATGTCACGGATAAAGCTGAGGGTAACGGGTTCGCCGTCGCTCTCGATCGGCTTGAGCATGATGTCGACGGGAAACTCTGTGCCGTCATTGCGCAGAGCAAAGAGGCTGAGTTTCGCGCCCATTTGCCGGGCTCGCGGATGTGCCTCATAATTTTCGCGGTGCGCGGGGTGATGGTTACGAAAGCGAGGCGGGATCAGATTCTCAATGGGCTGGCCATAGAGCTCTGCCTGCGAGTAGCCGAAGAGTTCAGCCGAACGCGGATTGGCGCCCCGAATCACACCATCGCGATCGGTAACAAGGATGGCGTCGGGAGACAGGTCAAAGACGTTCTCCCACGCGCGTTGGGCGAATTTTGTATCCATAGATTTGACTGAGACCTGTGTGCCGTGTTCAGGGGAAGCGGGCGCGGTGGAGGGTCGAAGCTAGGTGCACGATAACCCACCTGTCAGCTGAACGATGCCCTATCGAGCACACTGCACGCAATAGATATCGTGCGTGAGAGATGGAAATGGCTCCCAGCACAAAAAAAAGGGCCCCCGCTTTCGACGGGGGCCAAGTTGCCTTGGTTCTCTCTGTTACGAGAGCTTTGTTGGCGGCCTACGGCGGGGGGGCCGTTCGGCGCGGAAAAGAGCCTCGGGGGAGTGGCTGCGCGGACTTAGGGCCGCTCCGCACCAGTCGAGGACGCTACACCCTGGGGTGATGCAGCACCCTGGGCCGCCAAAGTGTTTTCCATCAACTTGACGTGCACGCTGCTTGTGCGGACAGGCTTGGTGTCGGCATCAGCAACTGTCTGGGTCTGAGCATTGCCCAGAGCGACGGCGTGCAAGCGGTAGACGGGAATGTCGTGTTCTACGAGGTAGCGATTGACCACGTTGGCCAGGCGCTGTGAATGTTGGATGCCGACGCTGCCGTTTCCGGGCGCATGGGCTTCAACTTCGATGATGTATCCGATGTGGCCGGTGACGCTGGCTACCATCTTGTCGAGCTCTGCTGTGGCTGCTTCAGAGAGGATGGGGGAACCGCCCTTGAAGGGCACTTCGACTTCGCTCACTGGGCGATACTGATCGATTCCGTCAACCTTGGTGCCGATCTCGCCAACCTTACCCGTTGCGCCTTGTGCCACGGTGCCGGCCTGTTGGGCCTGGGTTGCTGCTGCGGCTGCGGCCTGAGTGGCGGCATCTGCCGTCGATTGCGCCTGATGAATGCCGGCCTGTGCCCTGGAATCTACATCCTTAATGTCGCTGGCGTTCTTGGATGTCACCTGATCGAGTTCGCTGAGGCGATCATTGATTGGGTCGGTCTGGCGCTTCACCCACTTCTTGCGGGCGAAGGGTTGCATCTTTCCCCAGAACCCCTCCTTCTGCGCCTTTTCCAGTCGCTGTTGGTTCACATCCGGGGAGGGCTGTTGCGACTGTGCTACGGGAGGGGTCTGAGAACTTGTGTCAGGCTGCGCTTGCTGTGCGCCGACGGGAATTGCGATCACAGAGGCCAGGGCGACCATAACAACCCGGCTGGAGAGAAAGTTTTGAGCGGTTTTGGGAATCATTTGATTGCTCCTCAATGTTTTCTGTAACGTCTCCGCGTTAATTCGCGGTTAGAGCGTTTGAACTGCTCGCCCTGTATATAGCAATGCTCGTGCCAAACTTGGAACGCCGAGTAAAGTTCCGTAAGTCTTTTTGAATCAGCGTGAATTGGCGGAGGTGGATTTGGGATTCTCTGCGGAGGGAAAGTTTACCGACTGGCGGTGAAGTACTTTTTACCGGATCGGGTAAGTTCTACCGACTGTTTGCTGTGTTCGGGCAGAGCCGAGAGCCGGGACAAGCCGGAGGGCTTGCTATCCCCAGGAAAGTTGGCTTGGGTTGGCCATAAGACTCCGCGAGCGGATTCTCACTGGTGGCCGTTGGGGAGCCCGGCACGTTGCCTCCTCGTATTGTCCCTCATGAATTGCCAGGTAGGATTGCGGAGAGCGGTCATCCGAGAAACCTTTTTAGAATGTTGAACTTGATGGAGCAATCGCCGGCCTATTCGAGCCCAAGGCAGCTTTGAGCCGAACAAAACGGACGAATTGACTGCTTGCATCGGGACGTAAAGGGAAATTGACGTCGAAGTTGCAGAATCCACACGAGAAAACGATGTAAACTTCATTTGTTCCCGTATCAATTCTGGAACTCAATCCCACGGATAAATGTCCGGATCGGTTCCCTGTTTGGCGGGAAACGCCGGATTGAGTGCGGGGCAATCGCTTTGTTTCTGTGCCTCTTCAGGGCAGTTTCGAACAGAAGGACCGTGTATGCGCATATTGATCGTCGACGACGAGAGCGTGATTGCGGACAGCCTGGCTATGATCTTCCGGGCCAACGGTTTTGAGCCGCGCGCGGTTTACAGCGGGGAGCGGGCGATTGAACTTGCGCCATCGTTCGAGCCCGACGTGCTGGTCTCAGACGTGTTCATGCACGGCGTTTCGGGCATCGAAGTGGCGATTTATGTGCGACAGCAATTCCCTTCGTGCCGGGTGCTACTTTTTTCAGGGCAATCGGGCACGTCGGACTTGATTCACGTTGCCAAGACGAAGGGCTATCGATTCGACTTGCTCGCCAAACCGGTGCATCCGCAGGTGCTGCTGGACTACATGCAGGAATATGCGACGCAGCTTGAGGTCAATTCCGCGACCACCGGGATTCGAGCCAGCTACTGATCCGCGCCGGTTGGCCTGCTCCCCACTTCATATTTGTCAAGCGCGACAGGCACTATACTCCGCGTCGATGGCGGGGGCTCTGCCATCCTTTGTACGTTACGACATTCCGAAGGATGAGGCGCGGAGCTTTATTCGTCTACTTGTTTTCCGCCGAAGCTGTCTGAGGGGTCGATGGCGCGTCGGCCTTCAACACCGTGAGCCGCATCTGTGCCAGTTCCCAGCTGGAGCTGGAAATGGCGAGCACCTGCTTGGGCTTCTCGAGTTTGCGGTAGTCGGCGATGGCGATGTCGCGCTCGCCGTACTGCTCGGCGATGCGGCCGAACGCATACCAGTAATCATCGTTGGGCTCGTCGAGGTTGAGTTCGTCCATGCTGCGAATCAGCAGATCGCGCGCTTCCTTTGTCTTGCCGGTCTCAGCGTAGAGGCACGCCAGCGTGTGCAGGATGTGGGGATTGTCTTTGGCGAGTTGCGTAGCCTTGATGCCGGTGGCCACATCCTTGTCGTTGACGTTGCCGGTGTAAAGCGACAGCCACGCGTCTTCGTTGAGCACCTGGGCGTCCTGCTTGCCGAGGTCGGCGAGCTTC
>JANXQR010000041.1 GCA_025353435.1 Acidobacteriota bacterium
ACAACTTGATATTGGCGTGGTCGCGCACGTTAGTCACCGTGGTGCCACCCACCATGTCCTTGATCTCGCCAACAAAATCGATTAGTGTATGCTCCGCGCCGCCGCGCTTGGCCAGCGCGAGTTCACGGCCGGGAATCTTCACCACGATGGGAACAAAATACTCGGCACGATTGAGCTGGAAGTGATCGATCTCCATGGCGATGGATAGCTCGGTGATAGGATCGTCCAGCATCAGCGCATCTTCAAGCTGGCGCTCCTTGTCAACTGTTGTGAACTTAGCGAACTCCTTGTCGGCGTAATATCCCTGTCGATAATCGAGCTTCGCTTCAGTGTCGCCGGCTAATGCGATTTTCACGCGGCGGAACTTTCCATCGCGATTGGCATTGGTGGTGTAGTAGCCGATCACGTAGTAATCGGAGATAGAATCCTGCGCCAACACGATCCCGTGATCCAGGTCGTTGGAATCGAATATAGCCTTGCCTCCGGTGTCGCCTGCGAGCGCGTACAGCGTGTCCTGCGAAGCTTTGAAGGTTGTTAACATCGCGTTCGCTGCAGCCCCTGTGTAGACACCAGCATTGCCCGGCGAACCCTGTGTTGCATCGCCAAGCGGAGCATCAGCCACAAGTCCGCGCGAATCGATGGGCCAGAAGGATACCCCTGCCTTGATCGCCGCATCCACCGTCGCGTGCAACTGCGCCTGGTTGTCGACTCCGTTCAGCCGCAGCCCGCCCGCGAAGTAGATTAGCGACTTCTTCTCCGCCACCTGTCCAAGCATCTTTGCTGCGGTTTCGAGCGCCGAGAGTTGACGGTCCGTGTTGAACACGTTGAACTCGCTGTCGTCTTGTCCGAATGCCGCACCCGTGTCGGCGCTGCTTGCATCATCCACATCCTCGGCAGACTCCCGCCCCTCACCGATGGTCATGGTTTGCAGTATGCTCAGCAGCTTGTTGCGATCCGAAGTGAAGTCCTGGAGTATGTCGACCGACGCGCTGTTGTAGCGCATGATCGCAACCATGTCTACTGTCGTCATCTGGGTGCGGATGAACTGCTCGGCCGCACCGAGCGCGCGCATCTGGTCCGCCGGCCTCATCGCCGACATATCGAAGTACAGCGCGAGGAGTCTGCGGTTCTTGTAGCGCGCCTTCTCCGCGGATTCGGGCGCAATCTGCGTGCGCGCCAATTTCTTATAAATATGGATGTCCTCCTCGCCGGGTGTCGTTGCGGGGAGCAACTCGGAATTCGTCGCGAGGTCCTGGTGCTCGCAGATCTTGATAGTCTGTGGCTCGCCGTCTTCCGTAAGGGTAAAGTTCTTCGCGGACAGTCCGTGAATCGCCTTTCCCTGCTTGTCTTTCACCACCACTGACTCCACAACGAGCTGCACCTTTACTGAGAGGGTGAAGTTGTTCTGGCCTTCAGTCGGCTTATTCTGACCAACCTGCTGAGCAGTCGCAGTCGCAGCGAATACAACGGCAACAATTGTGGCGAGCGCTCGCTGCATCATCAGAACCTCACCCGGAACGTGCCTTGCACTCTGCGCATGGGATTGACGGAGACCGGCAGTCCAAACTGCGTGTTTCCGACGATTGTGTTCCAGCTCGAATCCACCGCGTGGTTCATCAGGTTTGTCGCATCAAAGCGCGCATCGAAGAAATATCGTTTGCCCGGCCGGAACGTCCGCTGCAGCGCGCCATCGAGACTCAGCTGCGTTGGACCGGTGATCGAGTTACGGCCCGCGGTTCCCCACGTGCCGGCGGCAGGCGCCGCATAAGCGCCCGCATTAACATGGGCTCGGCTCGGTGTCGCAGTGAGCGGAGCACCTGTTAGTGATGGCCGCAGCGGGCCAATCCAACCAGTGCCAGGCACAGTCACTGCAAAAATCGGCGTCTCCGGCATGCCGCTCCCCGTATTGAACTGCGCAAGCAGCGTCCACTCCTTCAGAGCGCGCCCACGCCATGCGCCCAGCAGCGTGCCTCCCTCCAACCCCTGTCCCGTGGTGTACTGCACCTGCACATCCAGCAGGTGCCGCTGATCGAACGAAGAGAGAGACCGCTCCGCTCGAAGGTTCAACCAATCCTGTGCAATGGCTGCCCCCGGCGAGGTGGCCACGGCTGATGTCGACGTCAACTGCGACTCACTTTGAGAGGCGCTCCCAACGTGTCCCTGTCCGCCCAGCATCGCATCGTCGTCAATCGACTTGGAAAACGTATAGGTGAGCGATGCCGTAAAACCAGCGCGCAAGCGTCGCCGTAGTTGCAGCTGTGCCGACTGTCTGGTCGAGTTGCCGCCTGAGGTTTCATACACAAATCCGGAAGGGCAGCCGGGGCACGGATTGGCTTCGCCGAGCGGATAGCTGTTGGGCAGAAACTGCTGCACGCCATGTGTGCCCTTGACGCCAAGATAGGTGAGCGTGCCTTGCATCGCAAACGGCAGGTCGCGCTGAACGGCGAGGTTCCAAGTCTGAGCGTAACCCACGCGGAAGTTGGGGTCGATGGCAAACGTTTGTGCGGTGGTTGTGCCGCATTGTGTAAATCCATTGGCTAGCGTCAACGGACAGCCGGCACTGTTCTGCTGTTTCACACTCTTCGAGAGTGGCGCCTGCTGTGCAAGTTGGAGAACCGGACTCAGATACACCGACGTATCGTGATAAATTCCGTAGCCCGCGCGCACTACGATAGTCGACGCAGGAATGGGCCTCCACGAGATGCCGATGCGCGGCTCGATGCCCAACCTGTCAGGCCGGATCAGCGAGTTGGGATAATGAGAGCCGGTGAGCGAGCCAACGGCGCTACCGGCCAACACCGGCGCGATGCTCGTGAATCCCTGCGCCACATCCAGGTTTACCAGCCGATTCTGCAACTCCGTTATTGGAACACCGTATTCCCAGCGCACTCCTGCGTTGATGGTGAGGATCGGGAGCACACGCCAGTCGTCCGTAGCATACGCGTCATACACTCTTTGCCGCAGATACTTATCCGCGTTGCCATATGCGATGGAACTCGCATCCGGAATTCCCACCAGAAAATCGGCTAGGTCCGATCCCGTCGCAGCCCCAGTAAACGTAAACGTTCCCCGCGGGTCTTGTTGAAAATTCTCGTTGAACTGCTGCCAGCGCACATCGCCGCCCACTGTGATGTTATGGCGCCGTCGATAGATTCCCGCCGAAGCGGAGAGCCCGTCCGTGCGATTGCGATTGAATGCGCTCTCGCCATCACTGAGCGCCACAATGCCGCTCGAGAAGTTCAGCGCCGGCGGTCCCCACTGCTTAGGATCCTGATCGCTTCCTATGATTCCAGCCTCTCCCGCAACGTTTTCGCGACGATCGAACTGCGGCCGCACAAGGGTTCTCAGCCTGCTAAAGCGATAGGTTAGGTATCCGAATATATGTGGATTCAAGCGGTGCGACCAATTGATGTTCGAATTCAGCCCCAGTGTATCGGCGGTATCGACAAAGCGAAACAGGCTCACGCCATCCGCGCGGGTGCTCTGCAGATTGAAGTTTCCATACAGTTGATCTTTGCGTCCCAGCGTCTTGTCGAGGCGCGACTGCATCACGTCTTGATGGCTCCCATTCAGCACCGGCACTTGGTAGTTATAGAGGGGATTGCCTGAAACATTCGGCAGCGGATACAGCGCCAGCAGCGCCTGTGCCTGCGTGCTCACCGGAACCACGTTTCCCGGATAGGGCTGCCCTGTTGCGGGATTCAGAATGGTCGGCTGCTGCCCGACGACATTGGCAAGGTTTCCGGACCGCTCGGCCTCCGTTGGGACCAGCGCCGAATTCGTAATTGCGGTGTGATCGCGCGTGCCCTGGTACGCGAAAAAGAAGGTCGGACCACGCGGCAACAGGCGCGGAATCTTGAACGGCCCGCCTACGGTGAACCCAAAGGTGATTTGGTCGTAGGCAGGCTTCGGTGTGCTGAATCCGCTCAGCGAATACTGCCGCGCATCGAGCGCCGAGTTATCGAGGACCAGTGCGAACCCGCCGTTGTAAAGGCTGCGCGAATTGGGTCGTCGGTTTCCAAAAGCCTGGTTCAGAGAATACTGCGAAGTGGCCGCATTGTTTACGCTGCCGTTTACGAGCAGCCCATCGGCGCTCAATCGATTGGCATCGTCTGACGGCTTGGGATTATCGACTGGCGCGTTCGCCGCAGCTTCCGTTTTCTTCTCCGCCGGGTCCTGTAACTTGGGTTGCGCAATAACCCGCGGACGCACCGACTTTGCCAGCGCCTTCAGATCATCGAGCGGCAACGTCTTCAACTCAAAGTTGCCCGGCGTCGTGTCTGCACTCACCGATACTTCGGATCGAATGGGTTGGAAGAGCTGCAGCCTGATTTCAATTCCCCATACCCCGTCAGCAAGGTCGGCAAAGCGATAGAGTCCACGCTCATCAGTCGTCACGGAAATTGTCTTCGATCCGCGCACCGCTGTTACTGTCGCTCCCGGCACGGGTACGCCGCTAAACGTTACCTGCCCGTAGTACTCCGTTGCCCGCGCAACTCCCAGCGCGCCAGTCGAAAGCAAGAAAGCCATCAGTGTTCTGGCCAGCCACCGCTGCATTCGCACACTCCCAGCGCGCTCTTTAGTTCGCCGACGGCAAGTCAAGATGATCGATCACGATCACGTCAACCTGCCCTTTGGTTGACTCGATCTTCAGCCCCAGTTGCTCCTCGACTGCGGTAAAAAGCGAAGGGCCGCCCGCCTGGACTGCACTTTCGTCTTGCCCTGGTCCGCTTCCCGCGCCACCGGGTATCGGCCCCGTGGCGTCGTCCGGAGTCCATTGAAGGATGTAGTCGTAGTTCCCGGTCAGACCCGTCTTGTCCGCCACGGTCTTCCCAAGTTGCTGCGACAAAACATGCGCAAGGAACTTCGTTTCCGTTCCTTCTGACTCAATGTGTCCGGGGCCCATCATGCGCAACATATGCCCCTTGGGGAGAGGCTTCGGAGCGTCCGCGGCTCCGTCCTTCGGTATGGCAGCTGGCGCGCTATCGTTTGGGGTGCTCTCCTTCATCTTCACGCCGCCCTTTGCCACTACCAATGTGTAACTTGTGAGCTCCCGCATCTCATGGCGATATTTCAAGTTGAAGCGCTCCACCAACAACGGCAACAGCATCTGTTGGCGTTGCTCTCCCGTGAGGGCTTTCAGCTTTGGCGCATCTTCAGCAGCCACCTTGGCCTCGATATCGTATCGAGTCGATTTAACCCACGACGGCGCGCCAATAACATGATCGTCCTCGGTCCCGAACGCCTCGTGCAGAATCATCTGCATGGGAACACCCTTTATTGAAATACCATCCGGCGTGAACATCATCATTTGTCGGTCGTCATTCGTTCCAGGCTTGATTGTTGCCACGTCGAATGTCGGCAAGCCTGTTGCTGCGGCGCCTGGTGCCGCTCCACTCGTAGCAGTTGGCGCAGCGACTTGACCCGATGACCGTTCGAGGCCGGCAAATATGCAAGCGCCGGCAAGCAATAGCGCGGAGAGTCTGCGGTCTTTCACAAAGCCGAGAATCATTCTGGGATTCAACCTTTCGCTTGATGTCGGGAAGTCCTAATTCGCCGATGGTTTAACTACATGGTCGATTACGATCACGTCGTCCTGAGCTTTTCCCGGTCCGATCTTCAATCCAATTTGTTCCTGGACTGCTGTGTACAGGGACGGCGGTGCGTTTGCATCGTCTGCCGGCGGAGGCGGCGCGCCCGCCCCACGAAACTGCGCAAACTGAGAATCGTCAGGCGTCCACTTCAAATTGAAGTCATACTTCTCGGTAAGCCCCGTCTGATCAATGACCGGCTTATCCATTACCGCCGACTGCATCCCTTCAGTAAATTCCTTCATGTTCATATTGCGCACCGTCAGGTCACCGAGACCGCGAAAGAAAAATCCAGGCGGATCGTTTGATGCGGCCGTACTCGTCTTGAACTTTGGCCCAGCCGCCGCAACGGTGAGGATGTAGGCTGACAGCTCCCTCCGTTCATGGTGAAAGGCGAGCTTGAAGCGATCTTCGAGCAGTTTCTGGATCACTAATCGCAACTGCTTCAGATTCGGCCGTCCCTCCACGTCCGGCACAGCGTCTACGTCAAACTGGTCTGTGCCGAACCAATCTGGCGCCCCGATGATCTGCTTGGTGTGCAGACCGTAGGCAAAAGTAACCAGATCGTTCATGCTGGTGTTGATCGTGACCACGCTTCGCCCTCGATAACTAAAGAGCTTGCCCGGCGTTCCCGGCTTGCTTGGCTTGACGGTCGCAACATCGATGCCAGGATTGGCGTCCGCCGGCATCGGCTTCGGCGGCTCCGGAATCACCCACGCGTTGTCGGGAGTAGTGCGCTCCATATTCAACGGCAGGTCGCCTCCGCCCTGCGTCCACGTCCCCGCAATCGTCTTCCCGTCCGCCGACATCTTCCCTTCATACTTTCCCTCGATGGCGTCGATCGAATACTTCAGCACCCCATCTTCAAAACTAGCCTTGTTTGCTGCCATTCCCTGGCCGCCCTGGTCGATGCTGTAATCCATCACCTTCAGCTTGCCCTTGTCGTCCTTGCTGATCTTGTTCACAATCCGCAGGTCCTTATTGATGGCCGCGACGTGCAGCGTGCCCTGCCACGTTCCCACGATGTCGCGCGGCATTGGTGCCGTGCTGGGGGCCGCAGGTGTTGCCGCCTGTGCGAAACCGGCCGCTGCGGAAACGAGATTCCCGGTTGCCAAAGCTGCCGCCAACAGAATTCTCGGAGCGAGTGTTCCCTCGAACATAGGGCGAATCTTCATGCCAATTGTCCTTTCAGACGTAGGTACGGATCCGGGCGGGTGAGAGTTCAATGATGGAATCTGACGATATAACGCAACAACGCGCTCAATGTTGCAAACATTCGTCACATTTTCACTGTTTTCCGCGGTGGGGTCCAACGCGCGGTGGGCAATTCGATGAGGCTGATATCCATTCCATCTCGATCCCTGCCAATTATTGTGCAACCCCTCTCCGGCTCAAATGGATTGAGGCGGCGAATCAGCAACAACCCCGGCCTGCAACGAGTCATTGATGGCGGACCCGCGAGCCTGAGAAGAGAGCGATGTTCTTTGCAGTTTTTCGTGTCATCGCGAGATCAGAGAGTATCTCGCCCACTACGGACGAAAACTTGAATCCATGACCTGAAAAACCCGCGGCGACGATGACCTGCGGATGCCTTGGATGGGCGTCGATGATGAAGTGCTCGTCGGGTGTCATGGTGTACATGCAGGTCGCGGCGTGAGATACCTCTCCGTTCAGTAAGGGGATTCTGAATTCAATTGCTGAACGGATTGCCGCTTCATCCTCTGGACGAATATTCCTGTCAATCGTTGACGGCGTGCACTCTTCGCCCCCATGGTGAATAGCGATCTTCGGATCACCTGCTTCATCGATGCGCGGAAGACCGTAGAGGAAAGGGCCTTGATCTGGCTCCCATAGGAAGATAGGGAAAATCTTCTTGTCGAAGGCGGAATGTTGGGCAACGGGGCGAAGCCAGAACATGACTCGGCGCGACACGGTCAACGGGACCGGAAGGCTTTGAAGAATCTCACTTGTCCAGGGCCCAACCGAAAGGACCAGGGAGTTGGCCTGGTAGACACCTTTCGCGCTAACCACGGTTACACCTTCTCCTGATTCAGCAGCCGTCCATGAAAGGATTGGCTCCTCAAATCGAAGGTCTGCACCTCTCTTCGACGCGCAACGCAAATGTTGCCGGATACATTCCTCGGGCCTCAGGTATCCCGCGTTTTGTTCGTGGAACGCAACCTCATTCTCCGCCAGGACAAACTGAGGAAAGTGTCGCTTCATCTCATTCGCATCGAACAGGTCGTACACAAGTCCATATGTTTTGGCACTCTTCACGCATCCTGAAATGAGCCCGCAATGGGATGATCCAATAGCAACGCCACCTATGATATTCAGAAGGTCCGCGGCGCTTTCGGCTTCCAACTGCTCCCAAAGCTGGTAGGCGCGCAGCACCAGCGGAACATAGGCCGGGTCTTCGAAATAAGCCTGCCGAATGATTCGGGACTCCCCGTGAGATGACCCCTGATCGTGTGCTGCCGTGCGAGCCTCCAAGCCCAACACCTTCGCCCCTCGCTTGGCCAGGTGGTACGCTGCGGAACTCCCCATTGCGCCGAGGCCAGCCACGATGACATCGAACGAGCGTTCCACGGTCAATCTCCTCGGTCGCCAGCCTGAGATTTCAGCTCCCGACAATTCAGAATAAGGCTCACGCCCATCGCCGCACATCCAGATCGCAATGCCCCCTCCGGAGTAGCCTCGGAGCGATCGATCGATGTGGCCATCGAGATCATGCTGTTTGCCAACGCAAAGGAGGGCCGTATCCACGGCAATGCGCAAGGCAAAGAGCAATGAGTTTGCGGCGAATTCGAGCAGCTTCAGCAAATACTCGACGTCATTCCAGTCGGTCCTCGCACCTAGTACTAGAGGATAAGTGTTGGAGAACAGATGAGTTCGGTAGACTTATCGTCATGCTGTCAAAAAAAATGCAAGAGCATCAGACGGGGACCGTTCTAATATCAGGCAATCGTTCTCTGCCAACTTAGGGGGCCCATGGAATTCCTTGTGGTGATTCTGGCTGGATTGCTCTTAGCGATCCCGGTCATTTCGATTGTTGCCCTGGTGCGGACCGGTGGGCTGCGGGAGACTCTGGAGGAGCAAACCGCCGACCAGATGAGCAGGATTCGCGACCTGGAAGCGCAACTCGCCAGTCTTCGCCGCCAAATTGTACAGCTGCAGACTCCGCAGGCTCCGAACGCGGCCGAATCGAACTATCCGCAACCGATCCCCGCTGCACGTCCAGCCGATCCGCAACCTGCGCCTGCCAGACCGTCTCCAGACGCCCAGCCAATCAGAGTTCCGCCAGTTGAATCGCCGGCCGCGGCGCATTCGGTGCAACCGGCGATGGCTGGATTCCAGACTCCTTCGCCTGCGCATGGCATGGAGATACTCACGCCCGTCGTAACGCTGGCGCCGAAGATCGAGACCGAAGCGGCAAGCCCGATTCCGAAAATGTCCGTCAGCACGCTGTCGGTGACGGCGCCTCCGCCGTCAATTCCCAACCTCCGGCCAATCGCTGCTGCGCCCAAACCGCTGGTCGCCTCTGCACTGGCCTCTGCTCCACCGAGATTCCAGCCAGGACCGCCGCGCAAAACACTCGCGGAACGTTTGCGTGGCGCATTGCCGCTTGAAGAAGTCCTCGGGATGAATCTCTTCGCCAAGATCGGAATCGTCCTGCTGGTGCTTGGTTTCGCTCTTCTTGGGCGTGTCGCTCTGGTCTCGATGGGCCCTGCACAGAGGGTCGCAATGCTCTACGCAGCCGCCGTCGTCATGCTGGCGGCCGGCATTTGGCTCGAACCTAAAGAACGATATCGGCTGGTGGGCCGAACCGGAATCGGAGGCAGCTGGGCCCTGCTTTTCTTCACCACTTACGCCATGCACCACGTCTCACCGATGATGGTGCTTGCATCCAACACCATCGACTGCGCGTTGATGCTAACAGTGGCGGTCGCGATGGTCGTTCATACCCTGCGCTACAAATCGCAGGTGGTTACCGGTCTTGCATTCCTGCTCG
>JANXQR010000043.1 GCA_025353435.1 Acidobacteriota bacterium
CTGATTTTCCGTAAGAGACGTAGCGAGTTGGACGATGAATTTCGTTTTCATCTGGAGCAGTCGATCGCGGAGAAAGTTGCCGCTGGTGTATCCGCATCCGATGCGCGCCGACAATCCTTGATCGAATTTGGTGGCATCGAGACGACACGCGAGCAATGCGACCGGCAACGTCCGGGATGGTGGGCCGGGATTATCTCCCAGGACGTGCGCTACGCGGTGCGAGGCATCCTGGCTCACCGTTGGTTCTCAGGAGCTATCGTTGCTACGCTTGCGCTCGGAATTGGCCTGAACACGATGGTCTTCACGCTCGTCAATGCCGTACTGCTGAAGCCTCTTAGCGTACCGAACGGCGACAGGCTCGTCTCTATCACGGGGCGTAACCTCTCCGGAGACGATCATAGTCTGCCGTTCTCCTATCCCGATTTTCGGGATTACAAAGCGCAGGCAAGTTCGTTCGAGTTCTTCGAAGCCGTCATCGCTGAGGCGGGTGTTCTCAGCGAACCCGGAAATCCGCCCAATCAATATCAACTCATTCGAGCGACCGCTGGACTTTTTTCGATGGTTCAGGCAAAAGCGTCTCTCGGGCGCACCTTCTTACCGACCGACGAACAGCCGCGATCCGCAGCGGTAGTCGTGATCGGATACAACGTCTGGCAGGAGCGATATGCCGGTGTGCCGGGCGTTATTGGCCGTCAGGTCCATGTCAACGGGCAGCCTTCAACCATCATCGGGGTAATGCCAAAGGGCTTTCGCTTTCCAGATAACGTCGATCTATGGATGCCTCTGCTCCCCATTCCCAATATTGCTAAGCGCGACAGCCGGGCGCTTTGGGGCTACGGCATTCTCAAACCCGGAGTTACGTTGCAACGCGCCGGAGCCGAACTCGATGGAATTGCCGGGCGTATCGCGAGCCAGTTCCCTGCAGACAAGGGATTCGGAATGAGCGTGCTCACGTTTCAGCAGCGTATGAACGGCGGCCAGATTCGCATTGCCTTCCTGTTAATGCTGGCCGCGGTGGGGTTGGTTTTGCTTATTGCTTGCGCCGACGTAGCCAACATGATGCTGAGCCGCTCGCTGAACCGGCAGCGCGAAATGTCGATTCGGACCGCGCTGGGGGCTTCTCGCTGGCGTCTCGTGCGGCAGCTGCTCATTGAAAGCATCTTCCTAAGCACGCTGGGCGGCATTTTGGGACTCGGCCTCGCGGCAGGCGGCATTCATTGGTTCGATCAAGCAACCGCTACGGTCCGGCCCACTTGGATCCTGTTCACAATGAATTTCACGGTCTTTGGATACTTCGCCGCCCTCTGCATCCTGAGTGGGCTGCTCTTTGGCATCGCACCCGCACTGCGATCTTCCAAAACCAATCCGATCGATGTTCTCAAAGACGGTGCGCACAGTGTAGGACGCCGTCGCGGCGGATGGCTCACTTCCGGGCTGGTCGTACTCCAGTTCGCTCTCACGCTCGTACTACTCACGGGCGCTGGCATTTTCGTTCGCGGTCTGCTCGACCGCCTTGCCGTCAATCCCTTTATTCCCACTTCTCAAATGGCGACCGCTCGCTTGCACCTCTCGGGGGATCGCTACAAGGACAACGATTCGCGGATTCATTTCTTCGATCAGCTTCTGCCCCGCCTGCGCACCATTCCCGGAGTTACCCATGCTGCCATTGCTTCGGGTGCGCCCGGAATGGGCTCGGTAAACGAGCAGATCGAGCTCGAGCACATGCCCATTGCGAACCCGGCGCAGCGCCCCTGGGTTGGCTTTGTCGCGCAGTCGCCAGGCTATTTCGAAACCTTCCACCTCCCGCTGTTTCAGGGGCGTGATTTCAATGACACAGATGGAGCCACGAACCATGAAGCCGCTGTTTTGACCCGGGATGCGGCGGCCCGATTTTGGCCGGGCCAAAATCCCATCGGCAAACGCTTTCGCTTTTTCGACGATAAAAACAAACCGACCCCGTGGGTCACTGTGATCGGAGTCTCCGCCAACATGGTTCAGGACCTCCAGGATAATGATCCCAAGCCCCTGCTCTTTCTCCCGTATCGCCAGCAAGGCTGGGACAATATGTCACTGGTGGCCGAGTACGCCGCCGATCCTATGCAGTCAATGCGTAAGGCCGTGCAGAGTCTCGACGGAGAATTACCCCTCAGTCAGCCCTCCCGCCTGAAAGACGCAATCGACGAGCAAGTTTGGTTCCTGCGCGTATTTGGGAAAGTCTTCCTGGCATTCGCCCTCATCGCGATGCTGATGGCGTCCGTTGGAATCTATGCTGTAATCGCGCATGCCACCGGAAGCCGCACCCAGGAAATTGGCGTACGCATCGCACTCGGCGCTACCATGCGCAGCATTCTGCTCCTGGTGATGAGGCGCGGCCTCTGTCAGATTGCCGTTGGGCTTGCAGTCGGACTCGCGGCGACGATTCCGCTTGCTCGCGTCATCGCCTCGCTTCCGGCCGGCGGTCTACGCGCTGATCCTTTCGTAACTTTTGCGGTTGCCGTTACGCTGGCTTCTGTTGGGGTTTTTGCCTGCTGGCTACCCGCCCGACGCGCTGCCGGACTCGATCCGGTAAAGGCCATTCGATACGAGTAAATCGGGGCGCACGAATGCGAATTGTGGTTGTGACCATTTACCCACGAGTCCGGCTCCTTCGTGGCAGAACATGTTCGCTTCGAATTAGAAATTATGTATCTGCTCAACTGGCGATAACAAGTCAATGCACTCATCGAGCGGACGGCATGGGGCGTGTTCTGCCGAGTGGCCCCGATCCCTCAGTCCTTTCCAAACTACAACGAGGGTGCCCCCGGTCCCTCTCTTTTGGGGACCGGGGATGGCGGCTCCCAATCCTCCCGCCAGATCACTCCCCTAAAGCGTGCAACTGGCCTTGGCCAGACAGGATGTAAA
>JANXQR010000056.1 GCA_025353435.1 Acidobacteriota bacterium
GCAGGGTCTGCCCTACTTCGGCGGGGCTGGCGTGAACCCTTCGCGTTTGCGGCCGGGTTCCGGTTTGGGCTTGGGCTTCGGAGCTTTCTTTACTTCCTTCTTGCCTTTATCTTTGCTTCCCATGACCCTAAGCATGACACAAAACTCGCACGATGCGCAGCAGAGAAAAGCGCTAGTGCAGGCGAGGCATCCGCGTTGATAACGCCAACGCCTATGGCTTTGCCGGCGCGGGCGGTGCAGTCGCTTCATGCGCGAGCCGGTTATGGTTGAGGATGGCGTTGAACACCAGCCCGTAGGTGCCGATGGTCTCGCCGCGATAGATGGGGTTGTTGGCGAACAGCAGCACGCTGCCCGTGCCGACGTGCGCATCAACCACAATGGCGTGCTCGGCAATGGAGGCGGGCTTGTCCAGCAGGCCGGAGAGCAGAAGCGTCTTGGCGTCGGCAAAGCGCAGGATTACTTCGGGGCGGAATTGCGCGGGAATCACGGACGGATTATTGCGCATCTGGTCTTCGTTGAGCTTGCGCGGCTGCCAGGGCTGCTGCTTTTCGAGCGGCTCGGCCTCGGTGATTTTGCGGCCCTGCGGTTCGTCATTTTCTTCCGTGCTGCCGCGGCCCGTGGGGCGCTCCGCGTAGGGATCCATGAGAAGGCGCCCGCCGGTGCGGCCTACGGTGTTGTTGACGTTGAAGGCCATGCCGCCCGCGCTTATGACTGGCACGTTGAGGTCGTAGCCATTGGCGATGGGATTTTCGCGCGCCACGAAGACGGTGTTGAGCACGGTGCCCACGACACGTGCATCGGCCAGTGGTGCGATGCTCACGCCGGGAGCCAGGCCGGCTTCAATAGCGAACTGCGCCGTGTCTTCGCAGGTGATGAGCAGGCCGCCTTGTTCGACAAATCTGCGGAGATGCGCGAGGCCGTCGTAGCCCAAGCCGGGACGGATGTCGGATGTGGAATCAATGCCGCCGAGGTTGGGTGTAAGGTCGGATTTTTCCCACGGCATGGCGTTGTTCCACAAAGGGATGCCGTTGAGGATGTCGGACGTGGATGCGTGGCCGACTGGGGCAAACACGATGACTTCGTACTTGGAGCGCAGGTCGTCGTTCTTGGCGGCGGTTTGCGTGCTGATGTAGTCGAACGGCACGCCCGCGTTGTCGAATGCGTAGCGCCACCAGCCTTCCGTCTGCGTGGCGAGCCATGTATGCATGAACGCGATGCGCGGCGAGGTAACGGGGTGCGATGCAACGCTCGGATTGGTCGCGAGGCGCGTGGCATTGAGAGCGAGATCGTTCAGCGCATCGTTGACCTGATCGTCGGACGCGCCGGTAATGAGCAGCGAGCCAGCGCCGAAGTGGTGGCCTTCCGCGTCGAAGGGTTTTTCGACGGATCGGATCGATGCGTCCTTCAGCTTGTAGAGCAGTGCCAGCAACGTGGTCTCGCCGTTGTTGGGGACGACCGTCACAATGCCCGCTCCGGTGAGTCTGCCGCTGAGCGATCCAAGATCGTTGACAGGCTTCATCTGCGCCTTGAACACCTCAGGATCGACGACGCGCGTGACCTTGAGGTTGAAGAGCTCGCTGAACGACCAGCCGGTGTCGTCGTAGGGGTGTTTCTGTGGATCGTCGGGCGCCCAGTACTGGCGGTCGAGCAGCGCATCGGCAACGCGGGAGTACGGCTGATCCATACGAATCACAATGGTCCCGGCGGGAAACTGCTCGGGCTTGGGCTTGTCCCCGCGCTTCTCGGCGGGAGCATTGCAGGTGATGTCGGACGTGAGCTGGTGCGCTTCGACGTGCTGGCGCTTGAGCACCTTCAATAGCTCGACGACGCGGTTCGAATGAGCGTCGTCATTGGCGATCATGTAGGCCGTCGGCCCTTCCAGCGTGGGCTTTTGAATGGCGCGTGCGCTCTTGCGGTAGTAGTTCTCAAGGAAGTGATGCGTGTGCTGTGAGAAATAGGAGAGCGTTGAGAGCAGCGCGGATTGCTCGTAATTATTGTTGTCGCGCTGCGACCAGGTCACCACCGGGAGCGGCGGATTCTGCCGATACCAGGTGCGCGAATATTCTTCGGGTGTGAGAATGCGCTTCTCGGTATCCGCGCCACCATTGCCGAAGGTCTCGTACAGCCGACTGATGCCGTTGTGCATGCCGGCGAGGAACATCAGGTAGCCGGGGCTCCAGGTATCGAAGTCGCCGTGCGTGAAGACTCCCGGCATGCCGAAGCTCTGCATCTGAGCCACATTATTCCAGCCAAGCTCCGCCCACTCGTCGGCGAGAAGAGGATCAACCCATGCATTGTATGGCCCGTCGCCAACGGTATTGTCGTAGAGAAAAGGAACAGATTCATGCAGATCGTGCAGCACCTGTGCGTGCCAGCCGAGATAGGTGTCGAGCACGTTGCGGGTGAGGTTGAGAGTCATGGCCATGGCGTCGCGATTGTTGTCGTGTGCGACGTAATGGCCCCAGTACAGGAGCCGCGGCCAGTCCTTCCCAGGGTTCGCCTTGTGCCACTTGTACACGTCAACCATGCGGTCGCGGCCGTCCACCTCAACCACCGGCGTGATCAGCACAATCATGTGCGAGCGGATGTACTTGATGTACGGCGCATCGTCGACGGCGAGACGGTAGGCCAGCTCCATCAACGCAGTCGGTGCTCCGGTCTCCGGTGAATGAATGGTGCCCGTAATGTAGTAGACCGGATAGCTGTGGTCGATCAGATCGCGCGCCGTGCCTTCGTCAAATTTGATGGTCCGCGGATCGGCTAGCTTGGCGAGCCGCGCATCGTTCTCTTTCGCACTGTCCAGCAATTCCGGGTCGGCAATCGCAGCGGCAATCATCTCGCGGCCTTCTTCCGAGTGGCCGATGCTAAACACCTTTACGCGCGGACTCGAGGCTTCGAGCATGCGGAAGTACTTGTACACATCCTCTGCATAGGGGAGAAAATCGGGCGCCCCGGAGACGTCGCCCAGCACTGTCATCGGCGTGGGCACGGTCTTTGAGGCGGGCAGGTAATCCACCAGCGGCGACAGGAATGCGGGATCGGTGGTGTATTTGTGAATGTTGTCCGTGTAGGGCTGATCCACAGGCTGGGCAGGGTCGCGGGCGTAGTCATTATTCAGATTCTGCGCGGCCGCAGGAAGCAGGGTGCATGCAGCCAAAACAGCAGGGACCAGCCTGGAGATATTCATATTCCTCGATTCCCGGGGATGGAAAAATTCACAATAAAAGGCTATGAACTTAAACGTTACACAGATAACGCAGGATTTCAATGCACGGAGGTTGTACACGCGTTGAAGGACAGCTTTGTGACGACGAGCCGCGCCGAGGGACCATTGGTCACATTCAGGTGGCCGACCCATTAATCGGACGTTATCTTAAAGCACCGCACGGGAACGAACCCCGCTCGACGCGCGTATAACCGGGCAGCGACATAACGCGGCAGTTCCGGACTCTCAGACTCCAGGAGACACGCAAGTGAGCCAGATAACCCAGCAACTCCGGCAGGTTGTGCGACGCCTATGGCGCGCGCCCTTCTTCACGCTCATTACGCTGATCACCTTCTCGGTGGGTGTGGGCGCCAACATTGCGGTATTCAGCGTAGTGGAGGGTGTCCTGCTCAAGCCGCTTCCGTATCCGCATCCCGAGTCGCTGGTGGGCGTGTGGCATACCGCGCCCGGCCTGAATCTCGATATCGTAAACATGGCGCCGTCGAACTACTTCATCTATCGCGAGCAAAACCGCGTCTTTGAGGACATCGGCGTGTATCAAGGCGATTCGGTGGCCGTTACGGGGAATGGGAGCCCCGAGCAGGTTCAGGCACTCGATGTTACCGAGGGCGTGCTGCCAGTTCTTGGCATTCAGCCGATGCTGGGCCGATGGTTCAATCGCGCAGACGCACTGCCCACCGCCCCCGATACGGTAATGGTGGATTACGGATATTGGCAGCGGCGCTTTGGCAGCGACCGGTCGATTGTGGGCCACTCCGTCACCCTCGACGGAAAGCAGCGCCAGGTGATTGGGGTAATGCCAAAAGAATTCCGCTTTCTCGATGGCGACCAACCGGCTGTGTTGATTCCCATTCGATTCGATCGCAACAAAACCACGCTCGGCCAATTCAGTTACGACGGAATTGCGCGCCTCAAGCCCGGAATGACTTTTAAAGATGCCGACGCCGACATCGCCCGCATGATTCCAACAGTGTGGCAGAGTTTCCCCGCACCCCCGGGATTCAGCCTGGACCTGTTCCTGAAAGCGCGGGTTGGCCCGAAGATCCGCTCCCTGAGCACCGATGTGGTGGGAGACGTTGGCAAGCTACTTTGGGTGCTCATGGGCGGCATCGGCGTCGTGCTGCTGATAGCATGTGCCAACGTTGCCAATCTGCTGCTGGTGCGAGCCGAGGGCAGGCGGCAGGAGCTGTCCATCCGTTCCGCGCTGGGCGCAAGCCGGTGGCGCATCGTGGGCGACTTTCTTTTGGAAAGCCTGGTCATCGGCGTGGTGGGAAGCTGCATGGGCCTGCTTCTCGCATGGGGCGCCCTTCGTCTGCTGATTGCCATCAATCCGTCGGGGCTTCCGCGCCTGCATATCAGCGGGTATCGCCAGGGTGACTTTTATGACCTGTGCCGTGGTCCTCACGTGCCCAGCACGGCCAAGCTGAAGGTCTTCAAACTGCAGAGCATCGCCGGCGCCTACTGGAAGGGCGATGAGCG
>JANXQR010000074.1 GCA_025353435.1 Acidobacteriota bacterium
CCAGTCCGCCAGAAAGCGCTGCACGGCCGGGAGGGTAAGCCCTATTGCTAGGGCTGCGCCAACCGAAAGCCCATCCATCCGGGTGGGGGTAATTTTGTAGATGACATAGGCATTCACATGTAATAGGGCAAGTAAGATTCGTAGAAACTCGGTAGTTACGGCGCAGGCGAGAGCACCTTTCAGTAGTGTCGCGCTTTTCAGGCGCTTAGCAGCCTGGGGCCACAGAAAATAGAACTGTTCCTCGACCGCAAGTGACCAAAGATGGCTTAGAAAGTTGACCTCGGCGCCGAGGATGATAGTCCAATTCGCTAGGAAAAGCGTGGCCGGGAGGACAAAACCAGTTGGAATTGAAACTCTGGGAACGAATACGTGAAGGGCGAGAAGAGTAACAGAAAAAACTGCAATAAACGCGGGAAGAATACGGAAGGCGCGCCGCGCGTAGAACGCAGTCCAGAAATCGGACTCGGAACGCTCTCTTAGAATGATCCCAGTAATCAGAAACCCGGAAAGTACAAAGAAAATATCAACACCCAACCAACCGACATCGAGCACGCGGTAAGCGATTGAGACAATCAGGTTCTTGCTGTTACCGAAACGGAGAACCGGACACAGGTGATAGAGAACAACGATGGCAACCGCCAATCCCCGGATCCCGTCGAGTTGCGATAATCTCTTCAAGAACCCTCTCTTTCGAAGTTCGTCGTTCCCAACTTTTATTTTGTAATTTTGGATTTGCAACAACGACTCAAACCTACCTTGATCTCGGGCCCGATCCGTCCGAAGCGCATTCGGAGCTGTAAACATTCCTCATTTTCGCTCCGCCGGAGCCAAATTCTGCGGAGCGGCACGGAGTGCAGGCACAGCACCGCTGGTAAGCTCCTTCGCCAAAAGCCCGGCGATGATCCTGTGCCCTTCTGCATTGGGATGGCCATCCATCGGCAAATAGTACTGCTCAGCGTTGGGTATTGCACGGAACCCAGGAAGAATGTCCAAATAGACTCCGCCATTTCGCGTGATGATAGACCGCAACTGCTCGTTGAGCTTGTAGGGGTCGTAGCCATCCGGCCACTCGCCCATGGAGATCATGGCTGCCTGTGCACGATTGGGCAGGTAGGCCGCGACAAATGGGATGCCTGCCGCATTTGCCCGTACTTCCATGTTCGCTGCGTTCCTTTCAAATTGAAGGAGGTTGACCTGCCACCACTCGCTCGGTTCAGTTTTCAGAAATCCAACGTCGGCGTCGGGCCCCATCAAATACGCTTTCAGGTATTGGCTCTGGCTCTCATTCATGAAATGTCGTATCAGGACAATAGACCGTGTGCGGCTAAAGGCGTCAGTGAGCCCCGCCAAAACTGACTTGGATGAGAAGGCCGCTTTCACTCGCAGCCAACCCTTCTCCCGCAAGGTCAATGCGCGAGAATAGCCAATCTTGTCCGCAACGAAAGGCGTGAACGTCGATCCCTCAATATCGGAGGGGGTGAGTGGCCAGAGAATGAGATCGGGCTGAGCATTGAGCACGTCATCAAACCGCAGTAGTGAACTTGCCGAAAAACCCCACCCCATGCCTTCGTTGTACAGCTCCACATTGCGCCCGGTTAGACGAGAGAGTTCCGTTGGTAGCAATGCCGCGAAACTGTCTTCTATTGGCACTCGTTCACCCATCACCACAGATGAGCCGGTTGTCACGATTCTAAAAGCGCCGGACTGCTTGGGCCCGCATTCCATTCCAGCACGGTGCCCGCAGCTATTAAACCTGTATTCCTCGCCGACACTCTCGGGGCTTTTTTCCCAACATACGGAGTTCGGAATCGCCCGCGCGCCAGTAGTAGAATCATCACGGACTATACAATTCGCCAGCAACGTACTTGAGACGGGAAGCATCCTTCGCGCCACCGACTCTGTAACGAGAAACACGATGCAAATTGTCAAAAGGCCGATAATTGGCAGCAATATGCAGTCTCGTGCTGGCAGTTTCGCTTCCTTGATGCCCTCAGCTTCCTTTGCTTCGGATTTTGTCATACTTTCGACCCCTCCTTGGTCGCCTCAAAGCCTATTGAGACAACCTTCATGGGCGCGCTCTCCGGCTCCGCGCCATCGACGAGCAATTCCCAGCTCGTCATACCAGATTCATCTTCTGATACCTTCGCAAAACCCAGCCTGGCATAATGGTCTACGACCAGCTTGTTGCGGTCTGTTGGCTTGTAAGTGCCGGCCAACTTGTGAATACCGGCCGCGCGGGCGTGATGCAGAATCTCACGCAGAACCATGTGTTCAACCTTGCGGCCCAGGACGCGGCAACTCATCAGCCATGTATCGACTTCCCAAACGCCCGGTTCCCCCGGCCGGCAGATCACCACGCCAATCATGCCATTGTCGCCGAATATGTCCGCCAGACGAACTTGAAGAGTGAAGACCGCGGGATCGTTCTCGGCCTCGGTAACTTCGGGGTCAGTATAGCGTCGCGTCGTCAGGTTGTACTGGTTCGACTTATTAATGAGTTGAACGATGCGCGCGCGCCCCGTGGTGTCAAAGGGCTGAAAGGTGATGGTCATGTCCAAGGAAGCCAGATACGCATCCACTCCGCCCATCTGGTTTCGCAGGCTGGCGCGCTTGGCATTGTCCTGATAGAAGCCTGCGCGTGACAGGTCTTCGCCGGCAAAGGCAACGGCTTCAAAGTAGCCGCCTGCCGTCAGGGTTCGCGCGTACCATGCCGGGTCTTCCGGCAACTCCGGCACCTTCACTTGCGGCAGCAACGTGCGCACCAGTCCACGCTCGACCGGGTTGTCATCGAGAAAAACAATGGAATCGAGGCCTAGCGAGAGTTCTTCGGCGATAGCCTGAATGTTGCTAGCCTTGTCATTCCAGTTCGCCTGAAACACAGCGATGTGCTCCAACTTCAGCAGCATCTCAGGGTGCTTTTCAAACGGTTCCCGCGCCACCGCATCAGTGTTCTTCGACGAAACAGCCAGCACGATGCCGCGCTGGCGCAGATCCAATGCAAGACGCTGCACCGCCAGATGCGCTTCACCCCGCGCGTCGCCTTGTGCAACTTTGATGCCCTCAAGCCCATCGTCGCCAATCACTCCACCCCAAACCGTGTTGTCGAGGTCGAGGACCAGCACCTTTCCGCTTTTGCCCCGCAGTGCCGCGATCGTACGGGCCACATGATCGGCATAGAGCGGGATCAATTCGTCAGAGAATGAAAACTTGGCCATGTTCCACAACTGTGTATTGTGCCAGTCGGCAAGCCCGACAGTCTCAGCAAGTGCGGCCACATCGAGCATTACATCGCCGGAACCAAGAACAAAGTCGGCCAATTCACTGTTGATGCTGTCAATCAGGTTCCTCAATGTTCCTGGGAGACCGCGGTCCAGGCTGCCAAACAGCGCTTCTGGGGGCGGAGCAAAGCTTTGAAAGATGCACACCGCATTGGAATGGGACTTGACGCCATCACGAAGCGCGCGTAAGTAGCCGATAACTCCCTGCACCGTATTGGACGCGACAGCACTGTCTCCCAGTGAAAGCTTCAGCGGCAGACCACGATAGTCAATCGCCAGCAGAACCGCATCGGGCTTCGAGCTGTTTACCTTGGAATCCGGAGTCAGGGCTTCCTGCGCTACCTGGTCGTATGAGGGCTGTATAACATCGAGCGCGATGCCGTGGCGAGCTCCACTGGCCACCAATGCCGGCACAATCAT
>JANXQR010000090.1 GCA_025353435.1 Acidobacteriota bacterium
GAGAAGAGCCCGGGGACGCTGCTGGGGAACATGGCGTCGAGCGCCGCGGCGGGCCAGATTGATGTGAAGACGAGCGGACTGACTTTTGACCAGAAGTCGGGGACTGCTTCGACAGCAGCGCGGGTGGAGTTTTCGACGCTGCAGGGCAATGGGAGCGCCCTGGGCGCGACATTTGACTCCACGAACGGACAGCTGACCTTGGATCACGCGGTGGAATTGAATGTGCATCGCGCGGGCGAGACTGTGATTTTACGAGCGCAACATGCGGAGATGGCGCGCAACGACATGGTGTGCCGGATGCGCGGCGCGGTGGCGGATTATCGCGAGGGGCAAGCATCGGCGGGGGGAGCGCTGCTAACTTTTCGTCCCGATGGCACGGCGGTGCGCCTGGATGCGACCGATGGATTTTCGCTGACGACGGTGAAAGGCGCGCGGATGAGCGCACCGAAGGGATGGCTTGATTTCGACGACAAGAATCATCCGCGAAAGGGGCATCTGGATGGTGGGGTGACGATGGAGTCGGTTGGGGAGGGCAGGCTGGTGAGCGGAGCGGCTCCGGCCGCAGACCTGGTTTTTGCTGGGCAGGGCGAACTCAAGCACGTACACATGGAGCGCGGCGTGACGCTGCACAGCGAGCAGGCCACGATGACGGAAGGGAATCAGCCGGAGATGCGGACGCGGCGCGATTGGCGCTCGCCGGTGGCAGACATTGACTTTCGCGAGGGGGCCAAGGGGCAGGTTCAAGTTGCTTCGATAAGCGGCACAGGCGGCGTGGTGATTACGGGTGAAACGCAACGCGGAGGCGGGCCGGTGATGCCTTCAAGCATGTCGGCAGATAAGGTGACCGGGCAGTTTGGTGAAAAGCAGGAGTTGACGGCTATGGTGGGCGAGGGGCGCGCGAGCCTGGAGCAGACCACAAAAACCGGGACTCGCCAGACGACGAGCGGCGACCGGATCGAAGCGCGTTTTGCTGTTTTCGAAAAGGAAGCCGGGGTGAACAAATCGGCAGGATCGAAGAAGGGCAGCAAGCCGGCTGAGGGACAAGCAGGCGGGACGACACAGATTGAATCGGCCACGGTGGATGGAAACGTGTTGTTGGTGCAGACGCCGGCAACCAAGCCCGGGGAGGCTGCGCCGAGCGGGCTGCGGGCGACGGCAGGGCATGCGGATTATGAAGGGACAGGGGAGTGGTTGCACCTGACCGGAAGTCCGCGGATCGATGATGGGGGTCTTCAACTTTCGGCGAACAAAGTGGACGTTGCGCAGGCCTCCGGCGACGCGTTTGCGCGGGGCGATGTGCGGGCGACCTGGTTGGACGAGGGCAAGGGCAACGCGAAGGGGCAGGGGCCTATCGGGCTTGGCGGGCAGGGTCCGGCGCACGTCGTTGCGGCGGAAGCACAGCTGCACCAGGCGACGGGCGAAGCGACATTCCGGGGTCATGCGCGGCTGTGGCAAGGAGCGAATTCAGTGACGGCGCCGGTGATTGTGCTGAACCGTATGCGGGAGACACTGGTGGGGCGAAGTACAGCGGCTGCTGAGCCAGTGACGATTGTTGTTTTGAGCGCGAACGGGGAAGCACGGAGTGCCGGGACTGCGGCGAAGCCAAAGGATGGGAAGCTGGGGACTCCGTCGGTTGTGCGCATCAAGGCGGCGGAGTTGAAGTACTCGCAGGCGGAGCGGAAGGCGACACTTTCGGGTGGCGAGTCGGGGCGTGTCGAGGCCGATACCGGAGAGGCGCATACTTCGTCCAACCAAGTAGAGCTGGTGTTGCTTCCGCCTGGAAACCATGCCGCTCCAAGTGGCGGATCGGCGCAGGTGGATCGGTTAACGGCGCGCGGACAGGTCGTGGTGAATTCGATGGGTCGGCGCGGAACGGGTGAGCAACTGGTGTATTCCGGCGAAACGGGAGAGTATGTGCTGACAGGGACCGCCGTCGCAGTGCCGCGATTGATTGATCCAGTTCACGGCACCGTGACGGGGGAGTCTTTGATTTTCAATAGCCGCGATGATAGCGTCAGTATCGAAGGCCAAGGGCAAAAGACTAGTACAGAAACGACCGCGCCAAAATGATGGCATCGGGCCGGATTTGCGGCAATGGCGACTTCAGCACCGATTGCGCGTGAAGAATGGCGGCAGGCAACCGCTCGAGAGTTGAGTTCGCAACTGGAAATGGAAACCCTGATCGCCGATGGAATCAGCAAGACCTATAAGGGTCGCCAGGTCGTACGCGGAGTTGACCTGAGGATTTCGCGCGGAGAAGTTGTGGGGCTTCTGGGGCCAAACGGCGCCGGGAAGACCACGAGTTTCTACATGATTGTGGGTTTGGTGGCTCCGGAGACTGGGTCCGTGCGAGTCGACAGCGCCGATATCACCCGTGTGCCGATGTACCTGCGGGCGCGGAACTATGGGATCAGCTATCTACCGCAGGAGCCGTCGGTGTTTCGCAAGCTGACGGTGGAAGAGAATATTTTGGCGGTACTGGAGGGCCAGCCGCTGAGCTACCGTGAACGACGGAAGCGGACCGAGCGCCTGATCAGCCAGTTGAACCTGAACCACATTCGTGTGACGCGCGGCTATGCACTATCCGGCGGCGAGCGGCGGCGCGTGGAGATTGCGCGGGCGTTGTGCATTCAGCCGAAGTTCATTCTGTTGGACGAGCCGTTCAGCGGGATCGACCCGATTGCAGTGCTGGAACTGCAAAAGATTATCTTTGAATTGAAGGCGAGCGGGATCGGGATTCTAATTACGGATCACAACGTGCGGGAGACGCTGAGCGTGACGGACCGTGCGTACATTATTGCGGAGGGGCGGATCTTTCGCGCCGGTACGCCGCATGAG
>JANXQR010000116.1 GCA_025353435.1 Acidobacteriota bacterium
CGTCGCTCCGGTTGACGTCGGCAACAAAGGGGAGCACAGACAGGACGCTGAATATAACAGGATCGCTGTCACATTTTTCGCATCCGCGGTGGCAGGCAGCGATTCACGGCGATGTGGACATGCGGCTTCTTGATCCAGCGCTGGGGTACTCGTTTACGCCAGAAGGAATTGCGAACCTGGAGCTGACGAGCGCTGGGCAGGATGGAACTTTTCGAGTGGATGGCACGGTGCGAGTGGACAAAGGTGCGTATATTGCGCCGGGCATCAATGTGCGCGGCATCGACTTGTCGACGCGGGTGCACGCTGATCCGAGCGCGCTGCGGATCACTTCAGTGGTGCTGAAACTGGAGCAGGGCGGCGAGATGACGGGCGAGGTTTTGTTGGCGCATTGGCTTCCAGCGTCGAGCGGTCCCGTAATGGAGCCGACAACTGCGCCGACTCCCGTGAAGACGCCGGCGCGCAAGAAGATTGAGACTCACCCTCATGCTCCGAAATCGGACCAGACCACACCAAAGAAACCGCCGCATTCAGAGCTCGTTAAGAACCCGGTTGTTCCTATTCCTGTGGAAGGCAAGGTCAATGCCGAGTTCAAAAATGTTGCGCTCGATACAGTTTTGGACATTGTGGGCCAGGGTCCGTTTCAGCGACTGGGCGTGAACACGACGGTCAACGGACCTGCGAATGCGACATGGGATCACGGAGATGTGAACACACTGGCCGTCAAGTCAACATTGAGATTAAGCCCTGGCGTGCAGGTGCAAGGGGAAGCGCCGGCGACGGGAATCATCGACGGGACATACACGCAGAAGGACGGAGCGGTTACGGTGCGTGCGCTCGAGTTGAATCTGCCAGCAAGCCACGTAAGCGCGCACGGGAGTCTTGGAGCCGTTCCGTTGACGAGTCCCACCGCGCTGAATGTGGATATTGAATCGAGCGACTTGCGCGAGTTCGACAAGGTACTGCGCGACCTTGGATTGACGCGGAACGGGAAGTCGGGCACGGAAGCGCTGCCGTTGGTGCTAGACGGAGCAGCGGAGTTTCACGGGACGTGGGCGGGCTCGATGACGTCGCCTCGATTGGCGGGCGACTTGAAGGCGAGTCAGATTGCGTTGGAGCTACCTCCATTAAAAGCAGGCGGCGCACCGCAGACAATCCACTGGGACAACGTGGAGGCGAATGGAACGTATGACGCCGAGCATATTGCGATTGTGCATGGGCAACTGAAGCGAGGAGCCGCGCAGTTAGCTATCGATGGAACACTGATGGCCGCGGCGCCCACACTGGCGAATACTCAGCGGAAGCGAGGGGCGCGAACAACGAGCCTCACGCGCGGGGACGAGATGCCTGCATTCGATGAGGAGTCCGTGCTACATGCGAATTTGCGGGCAACGAAGGTCGAGACCAGCGACCTGATGCCGCTGGCGGGATTAGACCTGCCGGTAACAGGGTCAATCGATGCGCAGATCGCGGTTGATGGGCCGTTTCAAACGCTGAGCGGGTCAGGGTGGGCGCAACTCAATGATGCGGTGATTTATGGCGAGCCGGTGACAAGTCTCCGCGCGCAGGGAACGATGACGAGCGATGAGTTGAAGCTTAGTTCGTTCGAAGTGCGCGAAAACGCGGGTACGGTCGAAGGCTCCGGCAGCTATGCGTTGCAGACAAAGAGATTTCGGGCAGAGGCGCATGGGACGGGTATCGAAGTAGCAAAAATTGAGCGGCTGAAAACAACCGGCGAAGAGGTTGCCGGCAAGCTCGACTTTGCGGTATCGGCCTCGGGGACGCGCGAGGACCCGCAGGTTGAAGGACGCGCATCTGCGGCCGGGCTCTCCGTGGGCGGTCGTACGATGGGAACACTAAACCTGACGGCGCGCACCCTGGATCATTCTGTGCATTACGATGTGTCGTCGAACTTTGAATCCGCGGCCCTTGCGCTGCATGGGCAGACGGAGTTGCGCGGAGATTATCAAACCCAGGCGAAGCTTGATTTTTCGCATTTCGACATTGCGGCACTGTTCAAGATGGCGCATGTGGATTCAATCGGCGCACAGTCTTCCCTGGATGGGACAGCACAACTTGCGGGGCCGCTGGCGCATCCGGATGAGATGCGGGGAGACCTGCGCTTGCCGGAGATGGCGGTTGTGATTGCTGGTGTGCACCTGAAGAGCGATGGGGGCGTGCATGCCGCCCTTGACCACACGCGGGTAACTCTCGATGCGGTGCACATTACCGGCGACGACACCGACCTGCATGCGCAGGGAACACTTGGATTGAAAGATACGCGGCGGCTGGATTTTGCGGCCAACGGATCAGTGAATCTGAAGCTGGCAGAGACCTTGGATCGCGATCTTACGGCGAGCGGGTCTTCCTCGTTCCAAGTGGAAGCACATGGGCCATTGGCGAATCCAGGGCTGCGCGGTACCGTGGAATTCAAGAATGGCTCGCTGTCGCTGGAGGACCTGCCGAACGGGCTGAGCCAGTTGCGCGGCACGCTCGAGTTCAACCAGAACCGGCTGGAAGTGAAGTCGCTGACGGCGATGACGGGGGGCGGACAGTTGAGCCTGGGGGGCTACCTGGCCTATCAGAACGGCATTTACGCGGACCTCTCGGTGACCGGAAAACAGATTCGAATCCGCTATCCGCAGGGAGTGAGTTCGCTGGCTGATGCAAACCTGCATTTGCAAGGCACGCAAAGCAGCCTGCTGCTCTCAGGGAACGTTCTGATCACGCGATTCTCACTAAGCCCGGACCTGGATTTTGCGGCTCTGCTGCAACCGGCTCCCGCAACCGCCAGGTTTGCGGGCTTGCGAGATACATCACCCGGCCAAGGCCGACGTTCATGGTGGTGAGCAGCGAG
>JANXQR010000626.1 GCA_025353435.1 Acidobacteriota bacterium
TTGCGCTGATGATCCGCTGGTCTCCGGTCCAAATCCGAATCCGCGGCTGATGCGGAGGTTCACAGCAACTGCGGCAGGTCCGAGCGATACAACGCTTCCCAAGAATCACCGTTCGCATCCACACCAAATCTCTTTATGATGCGACGGCGTGCAGCCTGTCCGATTCGCCTGCAGCCTGGGGGGGCCCCGCGCATCACTTCCAGCATGGCCTGAGCCAGTGCGGCTGAGTTTCCCGCCGGCACCACAGTTCCGCAATCGCCCACCAGTTCGCGCACTCCGCCCACGTCGGTCGCCACTACAGACTTCTCCATCGCCATCGCCTCCCCGAGCGCAAGTGGCATCCCCTCCCACGCTGAAGACAGCACAAATCCGTCGGCCGCATCGAACAGCGCGGCAAGGTCGCGGCGCAACCCCAGCCAGCGGATAGAACCATTTAATCCAAGCTCGCCTCCCAGAGCGCGCATTCGCTCCGCGTAGCCTCCGCTTCCCTCGCCTGCAATCCAAAGCTGGCCTTGTTTCTTTGTCTGGCGCACCCACGCAAAGGCGCGAAGCAGGTTCTCGTAATTCTTCGCGGGTACAACGCGCCCTGCAGCGACCCAGATGAAACCATCGTTCGCAATCATCCGGCTCCGTGTGCTTTCGCGTCTCTTCACGTCTGGAGAAAACTCGTCTGCTGCAATGCCGTTCGCAATTACTGTGCATTTGCGCCGCGGCACCGCACCCACCGCGACCATTTTGTTGGCCGCGGCCTCGCACACCGCAACTGTGCAACGACTCATTGGATCGCTGAGCCAATACGCACTCATGCGTCGACGACCACCTTCATACACGTTGTGAATAGTCGAAATCACGCCTACACCGGGCAGCGCAACCCTCAACAACCGCCCAAAGAGGTTTCCGTGGAAGTTATGACAGTGAAGAATTTCCGGCCGAAAATGGCGGAGCAACCGAGCCGCACGCACCAAACCTTTGACCAGGCTCAGCGGCGTTTTGCGCAGGTTCAGATGAATCACTTCCACCGACACAGCCCACTGCTCAGGCACCGGCTGTTTGAGCACCAGGATGATCACCGAGTGCCCGCGGCTTTGCATTCGTTCCGCGAGCGCAACCACCTGGCGTTCCGCTCCGCCCATCCCAAGCGAAGTCACGATATAGGCGACGCGCATAACTCACCGCGGCTGCGAACTGCAACCGCTTGAGCATAGCGCGAGCGGGGTACCGAGCGATGTGATGCCTAAACGTGACTTAGCGCACCACTGTAAGTTTCGGGGCAGACTCGACTGCCCGATCCTGCACCCTCCAGTTGCGCGCAAAGATCCAATCCAATGCGAACGCGCCAGGGCCAAGAATCAGGATTAACAAAGCCGCGAACCAGTAGGTATAAGGCGACGCTTGATAGAAATCTTCCGGCTTGGAAAATACATGGAAAAAGTTGGTGCGATCGTCAGGCACCGACAAGTAAGCCATCGTCATATTCAGGAAGAGAATCAAGGACACGAGCCGCGATCCGAGCCCGATCGCAAAGAGTATCCCGCCCACCAGCTCGATCATCCCCACCGCGAAAGCCGTGGCACCCGGCGCAGGCAGCGCCAGCGATGTAAAGAACTCAGTCACTTTGTCGAGGTTATGCAGCTTGCCCCACCCGTCCTGCATAAACTGCCAGCCCCAATAAAGGCGGATTCCTAGAAGCAGCGGGCTCTGCAGATGAGCGAGCAGCGATGCACCCCGCCCGTACCATTCGCGAATGGAGCTGAGCATGTTCTGCATGAATTAGCCTTTCTGATCCTGCAGCAGCGATTCCAGATCGGGAGCACAGATCCATCCCAACTCCGCCCAAGTAGCAAACCATGTGCGCACGCGCCCGGCGCGCCGCGGCTCGGCAATGCGAGATTCGTTGAAGGCAGATTCGAGTGCTGCTCCCAGCGGCTGCCCAGCACGAATCGCCTCAAGCATCTGGAACTCTTCACGCTCCATGCGCCGATAGTAAACAAAAAAATCCACGCGATGCGCCGCGACCCACACCGCGCGCCGTCTTAAATTAGGCAGTCGAGCGGGCTCATCATCGCCGCCCTCATGCTTCACGCCCGCCTCGCTCGCTTGGCGCTTCTCACCGTTGTGGAGCGCCAATGCAACCTCATCGGCCGGATAATTCAATGCCAAAAGACGCACATGCGGCTGCACTGCGAGAAGCGAATCGCCATTGAGTGTGGCAATCTGTTCGAGAGTGAGCGGGGTATTCTCGGCGTTGTCGAAAGCCTCCACAAATGCCCACTCGATGCGCGCCACGTCCACGGCCAAAGCATGCCGTCGTCCAGCAAACTCGGGGTGCGCCTCTAGCCACTCCACCAGTTTCGATCCCAGGTTGCGCAGCGAAAATGAACGGCTGGGATGCGCAGTGAGATAAGCGATCGAGAGTTCGTCGAACTTCCCCGCTCCTATCACCGCCCGCAACACAGAAAAGTCTTCCGCGATCCCGCTCAGCACCCGAAACCAATATTGCCGGTTGTAGATTTCAAGACGCTCAAACGGGCTCAACCGGCTGTTCGGCGCAATGAACTCTGCCGCGACATCCTCCATCGCGCGCCCATCCGGCGCATGCGAGCGCATCTCTTCATCCGGCGTCAGCGGCATCATCACTGCCGCTGCCATCGCTCGCTGCAGCGCCTCAAGTCCAATTGTCTGGCCGCTCATAGCACCGCTCCCGCCAACGCATCGGCTCCGCGATGCAGATAGCGTTCCGCCTTCTTTGCCTCGGCGTGAACTTCATCGAAGCTCGGGATATGATCGTCCCACTCCAGCAAAGTCGGTGTGGGTCCGCAGCGCTCAATCGCCCGCGCATACAGTTCCCATACCGGGTCGATCACCGGATGATCGTGCGTATCCAGAATGTATTTCTCATACTTCGAGTGGCCGGCAATATGAATCTGCGCCACGCGCTCGGCAGGCACCGCGTTCACATAGTCCATTCCGTTGAACTCGTGATTCATCGAAGAAACATAAATATTATTAACGTCCAGCAAAATCCCGCAGTCGGCGCGCTCCACCACTTCGTTCAGGAACTCCCACTCCGTCATCTCGCTCGCGGTGAATGCCGCATAACTGCTCACATTCTCAACAGCTACCGGAATCTCAAGGAAATCCTGCACCATGCGCACCCGTTCCACCGTGCGATGCACCGCCTCCCACGTGTACGGCAGCGGAAGCAGGTCGTGCGTGTAGGTCCCGTCCACGCTACCCCAGCAAAGATGGTCGCTAAGCCACGGCGTATTCGTTCGCCGCACCAGCGTCTTGAGCCGCTTCATGTGTTCCGGATCAGGAGCCGTCACCGATCCGAAATACATCGACACGCCGTGCTGAACCACCCGGTACTGCTCAAGAATCCGGTCGAGCATCGCCAACGGACGCCCAGCGTCAATCATGAAGTTTTCCGAGATGATTTCGAACCAGTCCACCACCGGCTTGCGCGAAAAAATGTGTTGGTAATGAGGAATACGCAGACCGATGCCGACCCCATGGTTCGAATAGGCATTGAAGCGATTTTGCATGTAGTCGATTCCCAGGAAGAGAAGACAAGTCTGCTCGCCGGATCAAGTCCGGCCTAATAACCAAAGTTGCCGGCTAAAAAAGGAAATGGGGATCAGCAGCCCAACGAGGGATATTCCTTCAAACGGAATTCAATCGCTGCTACCAATCCCCGGCAATCCGCGTTAGATAGCCTTCGGCATCTTGGAGCCGTCGGTCGCGCAGCCGCCCTTGCCCTTGCA
>JANXQR010000224.1 GCA_025353435.1 Acidobacteriota bacterium
CGCACTTCGATTCCAGCCCACAATCGAGCCGCGATATCCAACCGCGCGCAGCGCCAATCCCACCGATGTGCCCAGCAGGCCCGTCCCGAGAATGGCGATACGCTCGATCATTCAGTGATTCCGCTCAAATCGTTCTTCCAACCGCCGTAGCAATCAGCCTCAACTCCCCCATCAACTTATCCAACTGATCCGGATACAGCGTCTGCGCCGCATCGCTCGCCGCCTTGTCCGCATTCGGATGCACTTCAACGATGATGCCATCCGCGCCCGCGGCCACCGCGGCACGCGCCAGCGGAGCCACCATGTCACGACGCCCCGTTCCATGCGATGGATCGGCGACGATAGGCAGGTGCGACAGCTTCTTCACAACCGGAATCGCCGAAATGTCCATGGTGTTGCGGGTCGCCGTTTCATAAGTTCGAATGCCGCGCTCGCACAGAATTACGTCGTAATTGCCCCCGGCAAGAATGTATTCGCTGGCCAGCAGTAACTCCTCGATGGTGGCCGCGATGCCGCGTTTCAGCAGCACCGGCTTGCGTACCAGGCCAAGCTCGCGCAGCAGGTTGAAATTCTGCATGTTGCGCGCGCCCACCTGGAACAAATCCACAAACGGCAGCATGGGTTCAATCTGCGCAATCTCCATCACTTCGCTCACTACCAGCAGTCCATGTTCATCCGCGGCCTCGCGCATCAGCTTCAAACCCGGAATACCCAGCCCCTGAAACGCATATGGCGACGAGCGCGGTTTGAACGCTCCTCCGCGCAGAAAGCTGCCGCCAGCGCCCTTCACGCGCCGCGCAGTCTCAAAAATCTGCTCGCGGGTCTCAATGGAACATGGCCCACCCATCACCACCATCTGGTTGCCGCCCACCGTTACGCCGTTGCGAAACGTGACAATCGTTCCCTCAGGCCGCCATCCGCGCCCCGCCAGCTTGTAGGGCGAGCTGATGCGATGGACATGCATCACGCCCGGCATCACTTCAAACTTGTTCAGATCGACATTCGCTGTCGGCCCCACGCCCGCAAGGATCGTCTGCATGGCGCCCGTGGTGCGATGCACGCCGACGCCGGCCTCCACCATTGCGTCGATTACCGCGTCAATTTGATCTTCGCTTGCCTTCTCCAACATTGCTACGATCATTCGATCTTCCCTGTCTCGGGCGTGGTCGCCTCGATCCCCTTCAGACGCGCCATCTCCTGCGCGTGCCGTTCCGATGCCAGCTCATTGCGTTGCAACGCACGCATTACGTCGATGATTCTTTCGTAAATGTGCGTCAGCTCGATGTCCGGGAGCGGCCCCTGGTTGGCCTCGCGCACATTGGTATAGATCACCTTCTCGCGCCCCGGCTCGTAAACCGGCAGCGATGTGGCAGCCTTCAAGTGCCCAATCATCTGCGCCGCGCGCGCCCGCTCATTCAGCAACTCCACAAGCTGGCGATCCAGAACATCGATGCGTTCCCGCAGTTCTTCCAGCGTCATCTCATCCTCGTTTTGCTTTGCGAATCCAAACGGCTCGCGCAGAGCGAACCAGAAAGCAATAGCAGCTTTTTACCGGGCCGTCGCAGCTTCCTGCAGGCGAAGGCCCTTGATAAATCGCGCGACTTCGGCAGCCGCTGTCTCAGCCGTCGAACGCTCAATCAAATCTACGATCGCGCTGCCAATCACCGCCGCATCGGCAAACTCGGCCACCTGCGCCACGTGGTCCGCATTCGAAATGCCGAACCCCACCGCCACGGGAAGCCTCTCCGCGCCCGGCGCAAACGACGCGCGGATCCGTTCCACCAACGCCGCCGCATCAGAAGTCATCGACGTCTGCTTGCCCGTAATTCCGGTGCGCGAGATAGCGTAAATAAATCCTTTCGAGCGCGATGCAATCGCAGCTAGCCGCTCATCAGGACTCGTTGGCGCAGCAAGGAAAACCGGCGCTAATCCTACTCGGTCCATTTCCTTCAGGTACTCGCCGGCTTCTTCCACAATCATGTCCGTCACGAGCACGCCGTCGGATCCCGCAGCCTTCGCATCATCGGCGAACCGCGCCAGCCCGTAGCGCAGAATCGGATTCAAGTAAGTGAAAATGATCAGCCCGGCCGCCGGTTTTGCGGCACGAATGTCGCGCGCAATCGTCAGCACATCGCTGAGTTTGGTGCCGCGTGCAAGCGCTCGCTCGCTGGCCCGTTGAATCACCGGCCCATCGGCCAGCGGATCGCTGAATGGCACGCCGAGCTCGATCACATCCGCGCCCGCATCAATCGCCGCCAGCGCAATGTCGCGCGTGGCTTCGAGACTCGGATCGCCGGCCGTTACGTACACTACGAGACCCGGCTTATGTTCAAAGTGAATGGGCATTTGAGTTTATGCTCCCTGCAGATGCAGTTCCCGGGCCAATATGCCCATGTCCTTATCGCCGCGTCCGGAAAGATTTACCACCAGTAGTTCACGCGGCGTCATTGTCGGCGCCACCTTAAGCGCCTCGGCCACCGCATGCGCGCTTTCAATCGCCGGAAGAATTCCCTCGGTCCGCGCCAGCTTCACCACCGCATTCAACGCGCTCGCATCATCTTGCGATGTGTACTCCGCGCGCCCCGAATCGTGCAGCGCCGCGTGCTCTGGCCCAATCGACGCATAGTCCAACCCCGCCGACACCGAATGCGTGCCCGCAATCTGCCCGTTCTCGTCTTGGAGCACATAGGAAAACGTGCCTTGCAGCACGCCGGGAACACCACCGGCGAATCGCGCCGCATGCTCGCCCAGCGCCGTTCCGCGCCCGCCGGCCTCCACGCCGATCAGCCTCACCTTTCGATCCGGAATGAACTCGTAGAAGGCGCCAATCGCATTTGACCCGCCGCCCACGCACGCAATTACGGCAGTCGGCAGCCGGCCTTCTTTTTCCAGAATCTGTTCCTTCATCTCGCGGCTAATGCAGCGTTGAAAATCACGCACCATCGTCGGATACGGATGCGCACCCAGCGCGCTTCCCAGGATGTAATACGTCGTCCGCACGTTCGTGACCCAGTCCCTCATCGCCTCGCTGATCGCGTCCTTCAGCGTCTTCGAGCCCGATGAAACGCCGCGCACCTCCGCGCCCAGCAACCGCATGCGCAGCACGTTCAACTCCTGCCGCGCCATGTCCACATCGCCCATGTAGATCACGCATTCCAGCCCCAGCAGCGCACACACCGTAGCCGTCGCCACGCCGTGTTGTCCGGCGCCGGTCTCGGCGATAATGCGCCTCTTGCCCATGCGCTGCGCCAGAAGCCCCTGCCCGAGCGCGTTGTTGATCTTGTGCGCGCCGGTATGCAGCAGGTCTTCGCGCTTCAAATAGATCTTCGCGCCACCTAGTTCTTCGCTCAGCCGTTTGGCAAAGTAGAGAGGGGTTGGCCGGCCCGCGTAGTCCTTCAGCAACCCTGCCAACTCCGCCTGGAACGCGGCGTCCGACTTTGCAATCTCGTACTCGTGCTCCAACTCGAGCAGCGCCGCCATCAGCGTCTCCGGCACATAACGCCCGCCATATATTCCGAAGCGGCCCGGCCGCGACTCCGATGGTGCCGAAGGAAGAATGATCGATGCCATTGCGAGGAGACCTCCTGCGCATCCGCCCTTGAAGCAGGGGATAACTTCTTAGTGTACTAGGGGATGGATTGTGCTCGGAAACCGGGGTTCGTGTGATGAAAATCCAGACTTCAAAGTTCTCGGTCGGTTAGCCCTTCAAAGCAGCACGCGCCTGGACCACAAACGCCTGCACCTTCGCCGCGTCCTTCTTCCCCGGCGTAGCCTCGACGCCCGAAGCCACATCCACGCCCCACGGCTGCAGAATCGCAATCGCCTCGGTAACATTATCAGGATTGAGCCCGCCAGCCGCCACCAGCTTCGCGCCGGCGTTCCCGCCGAACACCGTCCTTCGCGCCTCGTTCCAATCGAAGGCTATCCCGGTCCCGCCAACCGCCGTTGCGGTCCGCGAATCCACCAGCACGCCATCCACATTCGCATCCGATGCGTAAGCGGCAGCATTCTCTGCCGCATCGGCGCCAAAGTGCACCACGCGCAGAATCCGCAGCCCCGCACCAAACTCCGCCCGCAGGTTCGTCGGCACGTCCGCTCCAGCGTCGGGATGCAACTGCACGCCGGTCAACCTGCACGTTCGCACCGCCGAGGCAATCTCGGCGGCGGACGCATCCACAAACACACCAATTTTTTCTACTTGACTAGGCAGTCCGGGTACAATCGCCGCTACCTGTTTGGCAGTCACGCGCCGCGGGCTCGGCGCAAACACAAATCCCACCGCATCGGCCCCGGCATCCACCGCCAACATCGCGTCTTCAAGAGATGTATTCGCGCAGATTTTAACCCACAGGCTCATCGCGGCCTCGAATCTCCGGCCAGCAATGCGCGCAGCGCAGTCCCAGGATCCGTTTGCCGCATCAGGCTCTCGCCAATCAAGAACGCCTCGAACCCCGCCGCTCGCATCCGCACCAGATCGCTGCCCTTTGCGATCCCGCTCTCCGTCACTCGCAGCACTCCCGCCGGAATCCGCCCCACAAGCTCCATTGAAGTATCCATCCGCACATCGAACGTCTTCAAATCGCGATTGTTCACCCCAATCGCATCCGCGCCCGTCTCGCCAAGCGCTTCGAGCACGCGGTCCAACTCGCTCGCCGTGTGCACTTCCACAAGCACATCCAGCTGCACCGCATGCGCCGCCGCCGAAAACCGCTTGATCTCGTCATCAGTCAGCGCCGCCGCAATCAGCAGAATGGCATCCGCACAATGCGCCCGCGCCTCCACGATCTGATAGTCATCGATAATAAAGTCCTTGCGCAGGCACGGCAGCGCCACCGCCGCAGAAGCCTGTTCAAGATTCCGCAGCTTGCCTTGAAAATACGGCTCATCCGTCAGAACCGAGAGCGCCGTCGCCCCGCCCGCCAGGTACCGCTGCGCGATCCACTCGACGTCAAAGTTCGCCCGGATCAACCCCTTCGACGGCGAAGCCTTCTTGATTTCCGCAATCACCGCGGGCCCCTCGGCCGCCCGCCGCCTTAGCGCCGCCACCCACCCGCGCGGCTGATGCAGCGCCGCCAGACGCTCCAACTCGCCAACTGGCACACACTCCCGCGCGGCGGCAACCGTCGCCCGCGTCGTCGCCAAAATCGAATCGAGTCGTGTCTCCATAAATTAGAAAGCTTGGCAGGAAAGCAAACCTGGTGGGCCCGGAGGGATTCGAACCCCCAACCAAGGGATTATGAGTCCCCTGCTCTAACCGTTGAGCTACAGGCCCAAATTGTCAGTAACCATTGTACCTTGTTGATTTTACGACCACTTCTTTGGCACCCTGTTGAAGGCCTTGTCCGGGCTGGCGTCACTTCATTCGTATCCTTCGCCAATCTTACACAACCTCTGAACGGCTGCCATATTGTGCGATCGCGAAGGATGCGTGTACTTGTTCGATCGCGTACGAATGCTGGGCACCTTTGAAGCGTGCACCGCTTTCACAAGCAATTCAGTTTTCGCGCATAAGCGTCGCGATTTCCACTCTCGACGCCCTTCGGGCCGGAATTATTGAGGCAGCCAGTCCCGCCAGAAGCACGACGGTTATCGACACTCCCAGCGTTGTCGCGTCCGTCGCGGAGATGCCGAACAAGAGTGACTTCAGAAATCTTGCGACCGCGAGACCGGCCACGGTGCCGATAAACGTTCCCACGAGGGTCAATCGCATTCCGTCTACCAGAATCAACGCGAAGATACGATTGCGACCACATCCCATGGCCATGCGAATGGCAATTTCGCCCGACCGCTGTAACGTCGCGTAGGCCATGACGCCATAGATGCCCACCGCCGCGATCACCACCGCAATACCCGCAAAGATCACCAACAACAGAGTGCGAAAACGCGGCTGAGCGAAGTTTTTTGACACGTTTTCCTCCATGGTGCGGATCTTGACAAGCGGCTGGTTCGGATTGATCCGCTGGACGGTTGCGCGAAGTCCCGGAACCAGCAAGTGAGGATCAAATTCGGTACGCAGCACAATCGACATTGTGCTAATTGGAAGCAACTGGTTCGCCTGCCGGAAAGGAATGTACATCTCAGTTGGCGTGTCCGCTACCAAAGACTGTTTGATATTTCCCACCACCCCCACAACTGTCATCCATGGGACCGTTTCATCGGGTATTGCGCCGATCTGCATCCGCTTGCCCAACGGTGATTGATTCCCAAAATAAGCCTGGGCCATGGCACGGTTGATTACAACAACGGATGGGCTTGTCTCGCGATCAGCATCGGTAACCCAGCGGCCTTCCATCAACGGAATTCTGAGCGCCTGCACGTACTCCGAACTGACCGCGCGATAATTTGCCATGATGTATTCCGAGGCGTTGCGCGGAGGATGGCCGAAGACGTTGAAGTGGATGACAGCACCCTGGCCGCTGGCCGGAAGAAACGAAGCGGCGGCGGCTGAATTCACTCCGGGAAGCGAGTGAAGCTCGTGAAGTGCGTTCTCGTAGAAGTCTGCACTCCGTGTCGACGCGTTAGCAGGCTGCGGCGGTATCGGAAGATCGGCTATCAATATGTGATCTTCAGAAAACCCCAGGCTTACGGCGCCGAGGCGGCCGAGACTGCGGACGAACAGGCCAGCCCCGATCATAAGCAGAAGCGCCAGCGAAACTTCTGAAATCACCAGGACGTTGCGCAACCGTTTGGCGTGCTTGCCTACAGCGCCGCGTTCCGTCTCATTGAGGACCGATCGCAGATCCACCAGGCGCAAGTGAACAGCGGGTACAATGCCGAAGATCACTCCGGCAAATATGGACATGGCTGCAGTGAAAAGCAATACATGGATATCAATGCGAACGTCGGCCCCAGGGGGCAGCGATGTTGCGGCAGTACGGAGAAGAGAGGGCATGGAGAGCACCGCCAGCATCACGCCGGCAGCTGCGCCCATGGTCGACAGCACAAGCCCTTCCATAATTAGCTGCCGCATGATTTGCCAATCGGAGGCGCCCAGGGCGATACGAATTGAGATCTCCCGGCGTCGCGCAGTCGCCCGCGTCAGCAGAAGATTCGCAATGTTGCCGCATGCGATTAACAGCACAAACACAACTGCACCAAGCAGCGTCAACAAAGCGGGGCGAGCATCTTTCACCAACTGCTCATGCATGGGGTTCACGATGGCATCGAGCGCGATGTTGTCGGTTGGATATTGCGCCAGCATGCGCTTGGCAATCGCAGTCATCTCCGCGCGCGCAGACTGCAGCGCCACCCCTTGCTTCATGCGTGCAATGGGATAGATGCCCGGGTGCCAGGATCTGTCGTCAGGGAGGGTGGTTGTCCAAGGTCCCATTGCCACCAGTGCGTCAGGCCTTTGCTGAAGCAATTCATAACTCTTCGGCAACACGCCGATAATGGTGTAAGTCTGGTTGTTGAGCCTGATCGCCTGTCCCACAGCATCGGGCGAGCCATTGTATTTCCGTTGCCACAATCCATAGCCGAGCAGCGCCACCGCTCGCGACGATGGCTGATCATCGCTTTCGACCAGCGCGCGCCCCAGGTGCGGCTGTACACCGAGCAAATGAAGCAGGTTTCCGGTAGCCATTTGACTCGGAATCTGCTCGGGTTCCCCATTGCCGGTGAGCGACATAGTAAGTGAGCGCACCGCGCCGAATTCTTCAAACGATGTGCTCTGCGATCTCCAATCTCTGAAATTCTGCCACGATGCCGAGAGCAGCGGAAAGCGGTCGGCATGTTCTGAAATGAGGACGAGCCGATCTGCTTCCGCAAACGGAAGCGGGCGCAACAGCACGCCGTAAAACACACTGAAAATGGCAGTGTTGCACCCAATGCCGAGCGCCAGGGTCAGAATAGCGACCGCTGTGAAAACCTTAGCCCTGCGCAACTGGCGCAGAGCAAATATCAATTCCCTCACGAGTGCCAATTCCACCTCACAACGATTTCAGATGGGAAAACTGTAGCACCCTTGGCACTCATCGGCGAAAATCCGACCATCGGACGAGTCATCCCCCTATTATTTGGGGTCAGGATTCGACTGTTCTTCAAATTCGAGGAACCAATTCCGGGAATCACCTCCTACTCTTAGCAACTAACTTGACAAAGTCTCAGCTTGGCTCCGAACCTTAGCAGTATTCACCTTCCGTTTCTCCAATGTTTCATGGAGACTCTCCTTAGTCAGCTCAATTGCAATTCAGAATAGGAAAGCGACATGAACCAGTTGACCAGGTATCCACTCCCTTACCTTTGCGTCCTTGTTCTTTTGGGGATTGTCCGGCCATATCCGTTTGCTCTTCAAGCAACTGCACAGTCAATGCCGCTGGCTGCGACGCCACCGATGGGCTGGAATAGCTGGAATCATTTTGCGGGAAAGGTGACGGATGCTGATGTCCGTTCCGCGGCAGACGCCATGTTCGCCACCGGGATGCGCGACGCCGGGTACACCTATGTCAATGTCGACGACACGTGGGAAGGCGAACGAGATACGCAGGGTAATATTCTGCCGAATAGCCGCTTCCCTGACATGAAGGCGCTTGCAGATTATGTGCACTCGAAGGGGCTCAAGTTTGGAATCTACTCGTCGCCTGGGCCCAAAACGTGCGCGGGCTTCGAGGGCAGCTATGGTCATGAAGATCAAGACGCGAAAACGTATGCCGCGTGGGGCGTGGATTTTCTGAAGTATGACTTATGCGGCCTCCGGCCCATTGTCCGCCTTTACGACCCCCAGCAGGATCCCAAGAAGTCTTCTGCCATGATGCGTGATGCCTATGCAAAAATGCATCGCGCCCTGGTGAAGACCGGCCGGCCCATTGTTTACAGCATTTGCCAATACGGTGTCGATTCAGTGTGGGAATGGGGGGAAGAAGTTGGAGGAAATCTATGGCGAACCACCGATGACATTAGCGACAGCTTTCGCAGCATGTCGCTGATTGGCTTCTCTCAGGCGGGCCTCGAACGGTACGCCAGGCCCGGCCATTGGAACGACCCCGACATGCTGGAGGTGGGCAATGGCGGCATGTCGGCAGATGAGTACCGCACGCAGATGAGCCTTTGGGCAATCCTGGCCGCGCCATTGCTCGCCGGTAACGATTTGAACACCATGGATGAGACAACCAAAAGTATCCTGATGAACAACGAGGTCATCGCCGTGGACCAGGACAAACTTGGGATACAGGGATTTCGCCTCAGCCCGCCACAGATTTGGGTCCGGCCGTTGGCGGATGGCGCGAAAGCGGCGGCGTTATTCAATTTCGTCACTGACGATGTCCCACAACCAATTACATTGCGGTTCAAAGATCTTGGGTTCATTGGCCCCGTTCATGCTCGCGATCTTTGGGCGCACAAAGACCTTGGCATTCTCATCGACTCTTACACGGTGATACCGCCTAAGGGAGGCGTCGTGATGCTCCGACTGTGGAAGTAACCTACTAATTCATTTTTCCAATGGGGTGCGTTGCGCGCTTAGTGCTATTTAGTCGTCTGCCGATAGCCGCGCGAGGTCCAATGGCAATGAAACGCCTTGCCCCGTCGGCACAAATTTGAACAACACGCCGGTCAGGAGTGCAAGGCCGGCCAGTATTGCCAGTGATCGAGGATACCCCAACGTGGTGTAACTCCATCCAGCGGATACGGCGGCGATCAACTGCGCAGACGATAAAACCAGCGCCATGGAAGCCGACGCGCCGCTCCGCTCCTCGGGAGAGGCGAGGCTCATCAACGTGGTGTATATTCCGGGCTCACTCATCCATTGCGCTCCGGTCAACACGACGTAGACGCACCCTGCTGCGAATGCGGTACTTCCCCCGGAAAGCGCTAAGAGACAGGCGCACGCGACCACCTGGGCAATGAGGATGCCGTTGTTGATTCCCGCACGCCGAAACAGAACCGGCGCGGCGAGCACCGCAATCACTTGAAACAACTGCGAGGCAGAGAAGATGTTTCCGATGTGCACCAGAGGTATGTGCACATGCTGAGCAAAGTAGACATTGGCAAAGGGTGAGAATGCACCCGTGACAAATCCCCAGGCGGCAACGGCAGGCAGGAAGCGCATGAGGTGAGGTGACAGGAATGGCGCCGCCCGAGACGTTGTTGGAGTTGACTGTTCCCGAAGGGCGATAGTAAAGAAAACGCCGACCATCGCCAGGATGGCTGCCGCGATAAGCGTCATCTGGTCAGGGGCGGGAAATCCCGATGGGATCGGCAAGCCACCGAACCATCCCGGCATTCGGCTGCCCATCAACCCACCTGCCGCGCCCACGCCGATACCCAGCGAGAACAGCAGACTGAAAGCGGTCGAGCGATCCTTTTCGTCGGTGAGGCTCGCGGTCATCGGAGACAAGCTCACCGCCCACAGGCACAGGCACATTCCGGTGAGGATTGATAAGCCGCATTGCAGCCAGAAAACCACGGTCACCGCACGAAAGCACAGGACGACTGGCGCCGCCACCTGGCATACCAACAACGACCGCCTGAGGCCAATCCGCCGAATGAGCAGCCAGGCGGGCACGACTCCGATCAAGTTGCCGGCCGCCATGGCGCCAGCGAGAACGCCTAACTGCTGTGCGGAGTAGCCGCGAGCAATCAAGACCAAATTGAAGAGGAAGAAATAGACTGACAGGCCCAGGTCAAAAAAAAAGATGCGCCTGCAAAGAGCCAGAACTGGTTGCGTAAAGTGCGGGTCGTGAGCCAGGCAGAAGCTCCGTGAACGACGAACTCCGCGTCCATAGAAACGTGACGCCAGGAACGACTACACAGATATTTCAAATATCTCCAAAGGGCGGGTGTACTCTCGGATTCTTTGACTTGACGCCGAAGATGTGTGCGCTTTGCTGTTGCGGTCGGGCTGGCAATATAGGTGGGGAGAAGGGCCCTGCGTAGCACGCCCGTGCGCGCCTGAGGCGAGTCGGCGAGGAGCCAATGCAGCAGGCGTCCATCTTTGTTGTGCCGAAACATCACTTCCAACGGAGATCCGCCAAAGCGTTTCAGCCAGTGCCTCTGGGCTGCCGGTAGCCCGTTCAATACGGCATCCACGACCTCAGGCATCGGACACGAAAACCAGCTCTGAGCCAGGCTGATCGCGATTACCTGCAGGCGTCTTTGCTGAATGCTGTACAGGTCGAGCCACTCGCTCCAAAATTCCGCATCGTGGGCATGATTCTGCAAAAAATGAGCTAGCTCGCGCACATGATGAACCACCCAATCGCCGCAGAGGACGCCACGCAGGATATGCAGGCAGAGGAATGCGAGTTTATCTGGGGTACTCAACGCAACCCAGGTCAAATCACCTTGAGTGATGGTGACTCGGCGACGCCAGAAGAATTCAATCTCGGGCATCTTGATACACAAATTGCTTTCGTTCCAGAGGCACAAATGAATTTCAATCGACGGTGGCATGGCAGGGTCGTACGAGTTGCCGCGCCATTTCCACGAACCTGGCCGGGAAAGCGCCGGCACGTGGTCGGCGTCGCAGCGTTGTCGGCCGACAGAACTGTATCCGAGCGCCAAAAGGACCGACTCAGCTTCTAGCGTGTATTCGGGCGGACAGAATATGTCGATATCTGATTGCATACGGAACCGCGGGTCGTTCACAAACTCCGGAGCCTGTGTAAAGCCCTTCAAGACGACGTGAGGTATGCCCGCCCGATCAAGGGCGCTTTTTGCCTCGATGTAACACGAAAAAACGTTATCGAATCGATCTTTGTTGTCGCGGATGTTTCTCGCCAACCGCTCCGCCACCCATGCAGGAAGCTGATGTCCAGCCACCTCAGCCAACGGCAGTGTGAGATGCGCAAGATCGCAAAACTCGAGAAGCTTCTCCCACTTGACGTCGTCCAGCCTGGCAAGTCCCTCCATGGTGCCTCCTTGCACCTGCAGGGCCGCCATCAACGCTGCAAATGCGGAGGGAGCACGCGCCGTCAAAGTTCCATTTCCGATTGGATAAGAGCGCATCGCTAAATTCCGTTCTCAGCTAACTGCTGGAGGCGGGCAATTCCCCACGGCAGGTCGCGGTAGCGTAGTTCAAATACATTTGCCTTCAGCAGGCGCGCCAAAGTGGCCTCCTGCATCGGCCCAAATTCTGGAGATGGAATGATGTGCTGCTTGAACCAATCGCACACCGAGGAAGCCTGTCTGGGAATCAGTTGTTGCTCATCGTCGGAGCCGCGGTTCAGGAAGACAATCGCATCGATAACCGTTGAATTCGCACACGCAAGGTCATGCCATTCTGATGTGGGTACTTCGATGGAGGGCTTGCCCGCAGCACGTGGCGTGATGCGGCGCCCCGATAACTCAGGAAAGAGCTGCGCGGCTGATGGACGAAAGCGCACCTTGTGGCAATTGCCCACCACCATGCGATCTCTTCTCTCGATTGGAAGGTAAGTCGCATCGTCACTTACATAAGTCCAACCAGCGCGTGCTCCCGCAAAGGCGAGCGTCGATTTGCCGTCGCCCGAATTGCCGCAGATAAGGACTCCCTTGCCGGCAATTTGCACGCAGGCAGCGTGAAGCGGCACGCAATGCAATGTAGCCAGCATCGAAAGCACGGTTCCCTCCAGCAAGTGATAGCAAAAATAGCTGTGGCTCCGCGCAGTCAGTTCAGACACTCTGCCAACTGCCCATCCCGCGTGAAGATCGGCGATGACGAAGTTATGCTCGTCTGCCTCCTGCACAATCAATCCGCCTTTTATGGTGCAGGTCGGTGCGGGCGGCATCACCCGCATGCCAATCGGGTCGGGAAGCACCTCGATCAGGATTTCGAGCGGCGTGCGATCGAAGGCGGGCATGAACTTTGACCAGCTTTGATCAGCAGCGGCGAGGACACTGGCATGATTGGTCACAATCCGAATTGGAAACCCGAGCGGAAAGTACATCTTCTGCTGATTTAGCGCGGCTCCTTCGGTGATGCTCGCATGGGCTCTTCGACGAGAGTCCGAGGCCGCAGCGCCTCCATCGATCAGTCCTTCGCGTGCGCTGATATGCCTCCGTCTCTCAGACGGGAGGGCTACCTCCGCGCACGAACCCTCATTTGGAACCATCTTCACTCTCCTCGCCTGAATAGACTCGCGGCTCGCCCAGGCTGCCGGCGGGAGGTAGATGCCGAATGTACACAACGATTGACCAGATCTCCGTATCATTCAGAATCCCGCGCGATGCCGGCATACCCGACGGCCCAATGCCGTTTTCGATTATCCATTTGAGCTGGCCGTCGCTATACGCCTGGACGTCGCGCGATACAAGGGAGGGGACAGGTGGATCAAGGGTTGCTGCAAACGGGACGCCGGTGTTTTGGCCATCGAGTCCGTGACACACAATGCAGTAATGCTCGAAGGCCTCCTTTCCATCACGAAGTGTCGATGCATTCGCGATGAGCGGATTCGCCTTGCCACCGCCCTGCACAGTGACGTGCCTCTTTGTCCAAGAGGCAACGTCGGATTCGAGCTTTCCAGGCATGGATGCGCGACACGACGTAATCGCCAAGCAAATCAATATCCAGATTGCGGCTGGGGCTCGCTTCACGTCAGTTCTCCGTCACTTGAATCGTGAACGACATGCGGCCATGGCCTTCACCGCAGAAGTGCCCGCACTGACCGATGAAGGTTCCCGAATGTGTGGGAGTGAAGCTCACGACCGCAGGTTTGTTACGGGTAACAACTTGGTTGATGCCGAGCTCTTTGATCAGCAGGCTGTGCGCCACGTCATCGGAGACGAGCTTGAGCTGTACCGGCTCGCCTATCTTCACGCTGATGTCGGACGGACGGAACTCAAATCGGCACGCGCGCACTTCAATCACGCGCGGTGTGTGCGTCTCAGTGGCAGGCCATGTGGATTGCGCGCACATGCCCAGCGCCAGAACAAAAGTTGCTGCCTTCAGTATTCGCATTTCTCCTCATCGACCGTAAGTGGTAATCAAATCAAGCGGCGTTTCTGACTTGCTACGGAGCCAGGTACTTCAACAACAGGCGTTCATCCTCGCCCGATAGCCGGGCACGCACGCGCATATGCATCATGACGGTACCCGTAATACGAGGAGAAAGGCTCATTGGGGGTTGATGGCACCGCGCACAGTTAGTGGCAAATACCTGCTCGCCGGTACGCGCAGACGATGCCGGCCGCGCTGCTCTTTGCGCCGCTCCGACCGCCTGACGGGGCAGCCCTCCGCCCACGGCAGCCGATGTCAAAATCAGCGAAGCAGCAATCAGGGCGATGTTCATTCCTTGCCTCCAAACCACAACGGAATCGTGAAGCGATAGGTCAAACCGAGATTCCAGATATTCAGGTTTCGTTGGCTCTCAAACGACCGACCATAACTGGAGAGGAGGCGCAGATTGTCGCGAAGATAGTAGTTGACACCAAAATCGAAGCGCTCCGTGCGCACGCGAGGAAGGCCATTGCCACCTCCGTTTGAGGGAAAGAACTGCTGCATGCGAACGACCGGCTGCAGGCTCCGCGCAAACTGCGGAAGAGACATTCGCGACTCCCGATATGCCGCTTCAATCCAGTAGCCATGACCGAAATAACTAATGTCCTGCTCGGCCTTTACATCCAGTCCCGTTGAAGGGGGTTGCCAGGATAGATAGAAGGCGCCGGAAGTGATATGTCGGTTTTCGAGGAATCGCTGCCATGAGCTGCCGACCTCGAGGCGCTTGCCGGGAAGAAAGACGCTCGCATCCATACCAGCCGTACGCGCCGAGTCAAACTGATTAATGCCGCTGTGCGCCGAACCGTAGACGGAATATTGCGCACTGATGGCCGGCCTCTGAAGCGCAACTCCACGGACCATGAGACCGTCGCCAGCCCCGGTGGTTCGCGTTCCGACGGATGCAGTCAAGGGCGAGTCCTGCAAATTCCGAATCCATATCGGCTCCAGGCGCTCGTTGTACAAACCGAATGGAAGCAGGTAACGGCCTCCAACAACGGTTGCGTGCGTATTGGCCAGCCAATCGATCTGCGCGTATTCGACAGTCTTAAACACCTTGCCTGTGAATGGTCCGCTTGTCTGATCCTGACGCTGGAAGAAACCGGTAAAGTCGGTGCGCGACTCAAGCAGGAAGTGACGGCCGAAAGCGATCAGCAAAACAGGGTCGATCTGCGGTTCGAGCGTGGGCGCGCCACCGCTCACGTTATGAACGTAGCCAGCGCCTCCTTGAATCACGGGGGCGTGGCCCGCATTGTTTCCCGAATCGGCGGAATCCTGAGCATCGACTTGGTGCACGATCACGCAGGTGAGAACGATTGTGAGCAGCCATCTGCCGGCGATTCGGCGCTCCCTCAAATCCACAACGACGCCTCCGTTCGTGAAAGCGCTTTGCATTGCGCTCTGAGAGGAACCTAGACGGATCATGCACTGTAGTTGTCAATGAAATGTCATTGCCTCGTAATTGCGAACAAGAGAATGCGGTCGCGCACTCGACCGATAGCGCGCGGGGTAATGCGAGATTGTTTGGATGCGACATTATTGTGACATTTGTCTGACAAGTCGAAACCGCGAATCTAACTAGACTCCGGCTAAGTAGCAAAGGGTTTGCATCAGGAGGGTTCCATTTACTCGAACCGGAACATAGCCGCGCGCGGTCTGCTATTGGCGATCATTGGCGTCTCGATCATTTCCTCAATATGCGCGCAAGACGCTGCCACCGGGGCATTGTCAGGCAACGTGAAAGATTCCTCTGGCGCATTGATCACAGGCGTACGTGTCACTGTCACGTCAGCCGACACCGGGAGTGTGCGCATCGTGAATACCGACCGTGTCGGTGAATATCGCATTCCGCTCTTGCCGCCGGGAGCTTATGCCCTCAGATTCGATGGCCCTGGCTTCGCAGCGAAGACATTACACGATGTGGAGGTCTTCGTCAGCGAGACCACGACAATGGATGTGTCCTTGTCCGTCCAGGGTAGCCGAGTCACGGAGCAGGTGATCTCTGAGACGGGTGTGGTACAGAGCGAAAACTCGGCGCTTGGACGACTGATCGACAGCATGGCGGTCAATTCGTTACCTCTTTCCAATCGCAATTACACGCAGATTCTGGGCCTGTCGCCGGGCGTTGTTGTTTCGCTGCCCAACGCGGCGCAACTTGGAAGCGGTACACAGAACGTTACCGCCAATGGATCCAAGACCACAGCCAACAACTTCCAGTTCAACGGAATCAATTCGAACAACCTTGCACAGAATTCCGCGGCGAACGACGGAGAAGAATTGGGGCTCGGCGTTCCAGCCCCGGAATCGATCCAGGAATTCAATGTCCAGACCGCGAACTTCGATGCGGCGTTCGGCCGGGGATCGGGAGCAAACGTTGACCTGGTAAGCAAGACCGGCTCCAATCACTTTCACGGCAGCTCCTGGGAGTTTCTTCGTAACAACATATTCAACGCCAACGATTTCTTTGTGAAGCAGGCCGCGCAGCCCCGGCCCGCACTCAAGCAGAATCAGTTTGGCGCTTCGATTGGCGGCCCAATTGTGTCCAACCGAACATTTTTCTTTGGCCATTACCAGGGACGACTTGAAACGAATGGACTCGGCTCCAGGCAGTCCGCACTGCTACCAATGTTGACTGCGGATCGTTCCGCCGCCACGCTGGGCGCGCAGTTCTGTCCCGCTGGCCACCTCGACGCTGGCGCACCGTCTGCCGGATATTTGACCCATGCGGGAGGAACCCAACTTGCCTGCGATGGCTCCAACCTAAACCCCGTTGCACTCGCAATTCTCAACGCCAAATTACCCTCAGGGCAGTTCGCGATTCCGAGCCCTCAAATCACTCTCACGACAGGTCCTGGCCAATTGCCGGTGGGCGAGTCAATCTTTACTCCGCCGGCTCACTATCGCGAAGATCAGTTCGGCATAAATCTCGATCAGATCATCGACACGCGCAATTCCGCGACCGGTCGTTTCTTCTATGCTCGCGACTTGACCAGCTCGCCGTTTGCGCCCAACGCTGCAAATCTTCCCGGCTGGGGCTCTGACATTCTCGGCCGCAACACCATGCTCGTTGTCTCGGAAACCTTCGCGCCCAATGCTCGCGTGGTCAATGTCGCGCGCGCAGCCTATATGCGCTTCGATGGACTCCTCAAGGTGCAGAAGCCTTTGCTGGCCGCGTCGGTTGGAGAAGGGATACCTACCGGCAATGCCACTCCTACGTCATCGATTCCCGGGCTCACTATCGATGGACTCTTCATCATCGGAGATGCGGGCACGCCTTCGCAGTGGCAGGTCACCAACACCCTTGTTGCTCAAGACACGCTTTCTCTGATCCGGGGCGCGCACAATTTTCGCGTAGGAGCCGAGTACGACCGCGACCAAGTCGATCTCGATGCACCATTCGTCAGCGATGGGCTGCTCGACATCCGCACCTTCGGCGACTTTCTCCTCGGCCAGAGCGCCGCGCAGAACGGCAGCCCCATTGGATCGAGCAATGTTACCCAGTCCACGGGTGCGTCGGGCCTGTCGCGCAAGGATACTCGGTACAACGACGCAGCGCTCTTCGCGCAGGATGACTGGAAAGTGTCGCGACGGCTGGTCATCAACGCGGGACTTCGTTATGAAATATTCGGCTCGCCATTTGAGATACACGGGCTGTTACCCAACTTCGATCCCGGAATAGCCACTGGAAGTGTGCCCGACGCGGGCAGTTTTAGCGGCTACAGCCTTCCTTCCAACTTCATTGGTTCACTGCCTTCCGGTTATCAGCGCCTGGGAAATCGCAGCCTGTGGCCCACCCGTCACGGCGATCTTTCTCCCCGAATTGGATTCGCTCTGCAACTGCGCAATAATCCCGCACTCTTATTAAGGGGCGGCTACGGCACCTACTACGATCGCCATTCGGGCGGCTATCCTGAAACGCTTGAAGGCGAGCCGCCGTTCTCAGTGCTGCAGATCGCGTCTGACTCCGCCAACTCTGCCGCCACGCTGGAAAATCCATTCGCACCCTCGCTGCCTGCGCGCTCGCAGTATCCGGTCTTTTTGCCGCGCGTGCCCGGCGGCTTCCCATTTTTACAGGGCATCTCGCCTCACACTTCCGACAGCCGCACGCAGGAATACGATGTGAACGTGCAATGCGGTGTTGACGCCAACATCCTTGTCGAAGTGGGCTACGTGGGCACGCGCTCGGCGCATCGTTCCGGATCGATCGAATTTAATCAAGCACTGCTTGCCGGTCCCGCCAACCCGGTCAACGGCGAAACTAGTAACTCGACCAACAATCTAATTCAGCGCCTGCCCTATCAAGGCGTGAGCCCCGGATCGTTGTTCACCAAGTCGGACTTCATCGCCAACTACAATTCACTGCAGGCAAGTGTCACCCAGCGCTTTCATCACGGCTTGGCGTTTCTTGCCAGTTATACCTGGTCGAAGAGTCTCGATGAGACAAGCGGCTCCGGAGGCAGTTCGGTGTTCGAACTGTGGCTCCTGACCAACGACCAGCACAACCCGCGCCAGGCGTACGGGCTCACCGACTTTGATCGCGCCCAGCGCGCCGTGGTGAGCTTCACCTATCGAGTGCCTCGAATGAGCAACCTGCCGCAAGGCCCTCGGTGGGCATTGTCCGGCTGGCAACTTTCCGGCATTGGCGTATTACAATCGGGAACGCCACTTACCATCATGGACAGCAATGCAGGCTCCGTTTATGGCAATTTCGAGAACCGCGCGCAGCGCACCGGAACCAGCCCATCAACACACGGATCGCTGTTCTCACGCGTTGCGTCCTCCTACCTTGACGGCGCCGCATTTACGAGAGCGCCGGAAGTGCGAAACGGCACAGGCCTCGCCGATCAGGACTTCGGAAACAGTGGCGTCGGCATCGTGCGCGGCCCAGGACAGCATGGACTCGACTTCGCAGTGGAGAAAATCGTTCCGCTCTCCGAATCGCGTTCGCTGCACTTTAGAACGGAGCTCTTCAACCTCACCAACACTCCCCAATTCACCAATCCGAACACAAGCCTGGGATATGGCGATCCATCTGATCCCGCGCCGACGGCCAGTCCATCGTTCGGCCGGATAACTGCGTCAGCGACAAACCCGCGCATTATCCAACTGGCGATCAGATTCATGTTTTAACTTCGAGACTTAGTCGCATTCTGTGCGATCGGGCCTCGGATTCCAAAGTCCGGCCCAGGCCTTTGGAGCACGCCCGCGCGTGTATGCGCATCCAGCCTCGCTGCCACCCCAATTCCAAACACTCGCCGTCGAGCTACAAGCTCAGACGCATGCGTCCCCGTGTCCCACTAACACTTTAGAGTCAGCAATTCTCTTGGTTTCAAGCGGATGCGCACTCACTAGTTACATGGGTAATGAAAAGCAAACACTCAAAAGCAAATAGTCAAACGCAGGATTGCTTCGGAGCAAACGTGGCCACCCCCCACTCTTCCAGAATGAGGTTCATGGGCGTTCCCCCCGCAGCACTCATGATCAAGAAAGGAGTCGACTATGAACCTCTCAACTGGAATGCTCGCGGTTCTGACAGTGGTCGTCCTGGCAGTGTTTCTGGCTGACATTCGACGGGTTATTGCGGATCGCTTCGCTTACAAAATCGCATGGGCCGCCGCCGTTGCCATCACGCTCGGCTGCGGATTCGCCATTGGCTGATCGGCCCCCGGGAGCACGCCACCTCTCGCACCCGGCCATCCGGCATAAAAGTACCACCATATTTGGCTCCAATAGCCGATAGCAGGGCAGTCACCAAGGCTGCCCGCCACTTCTCACTCAAACCTCGAGAATCCCACTATCCAACTCGCCACAACCTCAGCAGAATCTCCCGCCAGCCTTACACCCCATAACCAAGGCTTGCGCAGCTCAATGTATACGATTACATTGCTGGGGAGGTTCCGCTCATGCCCCATGGTCGACTGAATATTGGTTCCACCCTCTGCACCCTGGCCGTCGCCGCCCTGTTCGCACTCACCGCATGCACCCCGTCGACCGCTGAAGAAGCTCCTCGCCTTGTCCAAAAAGACGGCCGTTACGCTCTACTCGTCGATGGCAAGCCCTACCTAGCCCTCGGTGGCCAGATCCACAACTCCAGCGGATGGCCAAGCGAGCTGCCCCAGGTGTGGGAGTCAATGGCCGCGCTCCACGCCAACACCGTCGAGGCACCCGTCTATTGGGAGCAGATGGAGGCGCAGCCTGGCAAATTTGATTTCACCAATGTCGATGCCATCGTCGAAGGCGCGCGCACACACAACCTTCGCGTGGTTCTGCTCTGGTTCGGCACATGGAAAAACGGCAACATGCATTACGTGCCCAGCTGGGTGAAGAATGACACCAAGCGTTTCCCGCGTGTCGTTCGCCCTGACGGCGAGCCCATCGACGTACTCTCCCCGCTCTCCCGCAACACTCTTGAAGCAGATAAGTCAGCCTTCGTCGCGCTCACACACCACCTCAAGGAGATCGACGGCGACAAGCACACCGTCATCGCCATTCAGGTTGAGAACGAATCTGGCAACGTCGGCAGCGTCCGCGATTTTTCACCTGAAGCCAATCGCGAGTTCGCAGGCCAGGTTCCAGCAGACCTCCTCACTGCCTCAGGTAAACAACCCGGTAGTTGGGCGCAGATCTTCGGCAGCGATGCCGACGAGATCTTCCAGATGTACTATCAAGCTCGTTACATCAACGAGATTGCCGCAGCCGGCAAGCATGAGCTCGGCATCGTCTACTACATCAACGTGTGGCTCGACTACCCACCAGCGCAAACTCCACAGCGTCGTCTCGATCAGCCCGGCATCGGTTATCCCAGCGGCGGTCCTGTGCGGAAGCTCGTGGGCCTCTGGCGCAAGCTCGCGCCCTCGCTCGACATGATAGGCCCCGACCTATACTCCGACGATCCGGATTTCGCGCACGACGTGATCAAGACCTACCATCGCGTCGACAATCCGCTCTGGATTCCGGAGGTCGCCCGCTCCGACAGCTTCAGCCGCTACTTCTTCTACTCCCTCGGTGAGGGCGCACTCGGCTTTGCTCCTTTCGGTATTGACAACGCCGGCTGGAACATCCTCGGCGACGAAGGATGGAGCGCTCACGCTCGCAACTTTGCCCTCATCGCTCCCATTGCTTCCCAGCTCGCACAGCTCCAGTTCGCCGGTCAGCTCAAGACCGCCGTCGAAGAGCCCGGCAAGACCTCTCAGGAAGTCGACTTCGGCGATTGGCAGGCCACCGTTGCCTTCGGCTTTCCACAGAACGATGGCCGCCCCGCTCCCGGTACCAAAGACGCACATGGTGCCGCGGTGATCGCACGCCTCGGACCCGATGAGTTTCTCGTCACAGGAATCGATGCCAGCGTGATCTTCCACCTTCCCGGCAAACTCGCGTGGATGCACAGCCAGTTCCTAACCGCCGAGCAGGGCGTGTACGAGAATGGCGCGTGGAAGCCAATCAAGTTATGGAATGGCGACGAAACGGATCGCGGCCTTTGGTTCTATCAGAAGCCCGTCTATGTCCGGGCCACGATGCAAAAGTTCTAACGGCGTCAGACCGTTGACATTTCTTCACGCGCCGCAAACCGTAGGGCGCCAGGTTTTGATTCCGAGACCTGGCTGTTCCACCCTCCACCTAGTTCTGTCTTAGCCCGTAAACCTCCAACTCCCCTGGCACACTCGTCGAGCCAGCGGCCCCCCCGGTATTGTTGCCGCGCGTTCCCACGTAGACCCTCCCATTCGCCACGGTGGGCACAGTAAACTTCACTGCGTTCCCCGCCGCATCCGCCGGCACCATCCCGCTGTTCCAAAGCTCTGTCGTCACAGCTGCGGCGTTGTAGGCATGCAAAACCGCCGGCCCGCAGCTGGGCGACTGCGGCGTGCAAAAGGCTGTGTTATCCAGCGCCCAAACAATCCCATTCGAGGTCCCAGCTGCAGAGACTGAAGGCGTGGCGCCGGGGAATCCAAACGTATTGGATGAAACCGAAGTGGGCCCCAAGTTAAACATCTCCTTGCTCGGATCAAACGAAAATTCCGTCAGCCCCCCGCGAAAGGGAGCAATGTAAAAATTGTTGTTCCAGAACGCGCCGGTGGCAAAAATGCTGTGGCCTATATTGAAAAACTGCCAGGCGTGAGAGTCTCCCATGCCGCCCATACTGTCGCCATTCAGCACATAGAGCGTCCCATCTTTCCCGCCCCCAATCACCAGGTGTTTCACTTTTCCTGAATTTACATTCAGCACCAGCGCCGATCCACCCGACCCAAAATCGGTGTCGTTCACGGCATCGCTCACTTCGTCTGACGGCGTGAAATACGAAGAAATAGTCAATCCACTTGTCATCTGAAGGAACGAGTCCCCGTAGTCATTATTAGGCGGGGTTGCGCTGTTCGCATCGAACGTCGCATTTCCCGTAATGACGTAAAGATGATTGCCCGAGTCCGCCGACGGTGCGCCGCCACCCATCCAAATCCCGCCATATTGCACGTTCGGCGATACATTGAGCACGCTCACAATTGCCAGACTTGAAGCATTGAATCCAACCAACCATCCGTAGTAAGGCAGGTTGTCCTCGTGCGAAGCCCAAGCAACGTAGACCACTCCGTTCACAAGCGCCAACCCCGGCCGCTGATTCTGTTGCCGCGGGTTGAAGCTCACAGTCGTACCGCCATCGCCCGTGCCGGCATAGGTGATGCCCGGGCCAATATTCGCTGGACCGCCGAATCGTTCGCTGCCTGTCGCCAGGTCGATTGCGTGTAGGCGCTGGTAGAACACCGTCCCCGCCGAGTTCATCGATTTTGAAACCACATAAAGCGTGCCCGTTGCCGCATCAATCACCGGCGTTCCTGTAACTCCCACCTCCGGCGCAATGTCCCCATAGCCCTGTCCCACTAGGTTCCCAGGCGGGCTCGAGGGGATCGATAACTCACCAACACCCGCGCCGTGGCTCGCATCAGTCAGGCTCGCCTTCCAAAGTTGCTGACACGGATTACTATCGGCGTCGAATGCATAAAGGCTGTCATGCTGTGTAGCCACGAACACCACATTGCGCGCGGACCCATTTACATTCAGGTTCGCCATCCAAAGCGGTTGCGCATAGACGGCACCATCCACAGGGCAAGCAAACAACTTGCCGAATGTAGCGGTCGTTACCGTTGACGCGGTAAGCGCGTATTCTTGACTGTTCGCGCCATCCCGCGCCAGGTCGTTGTGGTAGGTCGTAACGCCGGCCAGGTCGGTAACATAGATCGTCGTTGAAGCGCTCATCGAGGCATTTGTCACGCTTGTAGCCGCGATCGTGTGACTGCCCGCCAGATTGGGAGCCGTATATGTAATGGCGGTGCCGCTCATACTGGCCACTGACGAAAGGCCGCCTCCGCTCGCGGACCATGCCACACCAGCGGTGTCATTTGTTGTTGCCGTGATCGAGAACCCTTGTTTGACTGTGAGCGCCGCCCGCTTGGCGGAGAGCGAAACCGAAATAACCGTTGGAGGAGTCGTCTTGCTCCCGGACCCACATCCGGCAATCAGCTGACCAGCGGCCACAAGGCAGGACACTGCGATGGAAACACCTCGCATGCAGAATCTCCCATCTCAGTATCAGATTGTTGGAATTGTTACTGCTGTCGCTAACTCCGTCAAGCGCGGAATTCCGCACGCTTGTGCGCTCAGTCTCTAGGATTCCACTTCGATGGATTTCGTCATCCTGCCAATTCGATGTCCGACGTTCCAAAACCCATGAGTGCTACTTGGGCTCTAGGGTTTGGATTCCTGAACGTCCGGGAGAATTCTAGCGGATGAGCTGAAACGACGAAAGTTGCGGAACGAAATCTGGTTCAGGTCGGTCACACGACGGTCGTGGCTTACCAGAATCTGCGCGCTCACAGGCATCAGGTAGTCGCGATTGCTGATCGCAACATAGTCGTAGTCCACGCTCACTGAGGCGGCCACAAGGCGGGACTTTTTCGGCACATCGTCAGCGATCATCGTGATGCGGCGAACGCCGTGCGTAGCCGTGTCGATGAAGACCTGGCCATGACAGCCGACCAACGCAGTAAATCCAACGCCGACGTTCATGATCGAGTGCTTGCGGTCCACGCTGTAGTCGAATACCTGAACTGTCGTGTCACCCAGCAGCCCGGTTTCCTTCCATTGAAAATCCGCGTTTGACTCCGGCTTGAACACAGTCGAAAGCACGCTGCCAAACTCACCAGCCGAGATAGCGCCTTCGGGATCACCGGATGCAGTTTGCGGAGACGTCTCGGTGTGTTTCTTCGCGCCATAGTGCTCAGTCACCAGCAACGTTCGGTCTTCCTGGTGGTCGACGTAAGTCAGCAACTCGGTCAATTTGTCCTTGTGTTTCCAACGACCGGTGCTCTTGGCATCGTATGACCGGTTGGTGATCTGTTCGCACACAAAGTTGGGGAGCCGATGACCATAGTCGACTGCGATGCGTCCGGCATCGGCAAGTATCGAAGCAAGTTCATCGGCAGGCGGAGGTTGAATGGGATTAGTCGGGAACGTGATCGTGAGCCCGCCCTTGTTGGGTGGTAGGGGCATCGCCAGAGCCGGAACCGGCGAGTCGGACTCAGTTGCAGTAGTGCCTACGTTTGGGCCAGAAGCCACGCCCGCCGAGGGGGTGTTGTTTGACGAAGCGACAACCGCGATCGCAGTTCCACCCTGCGGCTCAACTCCGTCCAGCGTGAAGTGCGCCCGCGCTTCCGTGGACTTTCCACCTTGCGTCAGCGTGGTTACAACTTCGTACGTGCCGTCTTTTGGCGGATCAATGAATAGATTGGCCATGTAAGAAGAGAACTCAGCTTTTCTGGCCTGCTGATTGACGACCGGCGCGCCCTCCACGGGCTTACCATCCTTGAGAATCTGTACGCCCAGCATTGCCGCCTGCGGCGCCTTCGGATCGACATGAGCGATGAAGAACAACGTGAATTCCCGCGCACCACGTGGCAACTGGCCGGACAGGTTCGGTACCACCTTCTGGCTTCCGTATTGCATCGGCTCTGAAGGATCATTCGCGGTGCGAACGGGCTTGGCTTTGCGCACGAGAACGAGTTCGCTCAGCGACGGCTCGCCAGACGCGCCAGGAATCTCGAAGGCCAATCGCTTCGCGCCTGCCTTGCCGCTGTTGGTATCCAGAATCGCGGCTTCCAAAACATAGCGCCCCGGAGGGGCAATGAAATGACGCTGCAGAGTGATCGCTTCGAAGTTAGCTTGCCCGGCGCCCGTCAACGCAGCGCGCCATGGAAAGTCTTCGCCAAAATGGGCGACCACTGTTCCCGTCGCG
>JANXQR010000250.1 GCA_025353435.1 Acidobacteriota bacterium
CTCACCGGAACCACGTGGTCTAGCACTAGGGTTAGCCACGACTCGTAATGGGTCACAAGATCGATATTGCAATAGGCACACTGACGCTGACCAGTTTGAATCATGACCTGGAGGCCGTACCCCTGTCGGCAGTTGCTACCCGTCGCCATTCCCAGCAGTTTGCGACCCCTTTCGGGATATAGATCGAACGGAAGCATAATCCCCAGCTCCAAGACACTTTTTGGTCCAAACGGGAGTTAAGTCGGTCGCACACTAAACTCGACTTAGTCACCACAGCGTCACCGACACATCGGTCTCCGACACCTCTAGAAGCATAAGTCATTTGTTTTGTTGGCGTCCCCGACGGGATTTGAACCCGTGTTATCGCCGTGAAAGGGCGGTGTCCTAGGCCGGGCTAGACGACGGGGACATTTAGGTATGGCAGAAGTGTCCAAATCAGATGCTGGACTAATTTCCCGGTGCCGGAAGAGCGGCCGGGTTGGCCGGATTCTCCCTCTTGAAGGCTATCAACTCAAGCATGGTATGTCAAAGCAAGGGCGGATGCTACTCGTCTCGGTGAACCATTCAATTTTGAAGCGGATCCGCAATCAACGCGAGCCCATTTGAGACATCCTCAGGAAAACAAGGATGCCGCAGCCAGCCAGGAAGCTTAAACTGAAGGTAATCGCAATCTTCCCGTGGCGTGGTCCCCTGAAGCGCGGAGGACAATTCTGCTTGGTCTGCCATTGAATCTTGTCCTGGCTAGACATTTCGGTAAAGAACCTCACGCGTTCCGAACCAGATTTGGGACAACTTGAAGGGCCGACTACGGTTGCTCGATTCGGTCAACTGGACAAGTTTCATGTGTCGCCACGCGGCGAAGAGTGAATCCATCCTGCAACTCGGTCACGGCGGGAAGGCGAATTATTTGCGACAATGAGGCGGCTCAAGTAATCAGAGTCTCAGGTTCGGAATAATCGATTTTTAGAGCGGCATTCTTTGCCGTGGCGTTGCACTGGTAAGCGAGGGTATTTCTTTGAAATTGAATCTCGGAGTAGTCGGTTTGATGATTGTGGGCCTGGCTGCAATTGGCTGCCAGAAGACAGCCGCGCCGCCCCCGCCTGGTGGGATGCAGGCCATGCCCGTTCAAACCGCAAGGGTAACGTTGGCACCGGTTCCGCAGAGCAGCGAGTACGTGGCGACCATCAAATCGCGCCGCTCCGCTACGCTGCAGCCACAAGTAGATGGGCGTCTTACGAAGATCGACGTCAGTTCCGGAGACCACGTGAAGGCGGGTCAGGCACTGATGGCAATCGATCCGCTGCATCAGCAGGCATCGGTCGACGCGCAAATGGCTACGGAGCGTCAGAAAAAAGCGCTTTTCGACTACAACACCCTTCAAATTGACCGGCAGAAGAAGCTTTTTGACGCCGGGATCATCAGCAGGGACATTTATCAACAGGCGCAACAGGCCTTTGACAACTCGAAGGCAGACTATGAGTCCGCGGTCGCGTCTCGCAAGGTTCAGGAAGAACAGCTGTCTTATTACTCGATTCGGGCGCCATTTGATGGTGTGGTGGGCGATATTCCCGTTCATGTGGGAGATTACGTTTCGGCGACCACTATGCTCACCACTCTGGATGAGAACTCGGACCTGGAAGCCTACATTTATGTGCCGACCGAGCGCGTGTCGCAGTTGAAGTCAGGCCTGGAAGTGGACCTTATGGATACTTCCGGCAAGATGCTGGAAAAGACGAAGATCGATTTTTTGTCGCCCCAAGTGGATAACTCGCTGCAGGGAATCCTAGTGAAGGCGCCAGTTCACTTGAGTCCCGAAATGCTGCGCAACGCCCAGTTGGTAAAGGCTCGCATCGTATGGAGCACGTCTCCCATGGCCGTGGTTCCGGTGCTCGCAGTAACGCGTCAGGGTGGGCAAAGTTTCGTATTTGTGGCACGCCAACAGGGGGGACAGTTCTTTGCAGCGCAGACGCCGGTCACATTGGGCGATACGGTTGGCAATGGGTACTCCGTGACTTCTGGATTGAACGCGGGCGACCGCGTGATTGTGTCGAGCACACAGTTCCTGGTCAACAACATGCCAGTAATGCCGATGGGCGCTTGACGCACTCAGGCTGAAGCGACCGTCCGGATGCCAAGTGAGCAGATGTTGGTCCGGACTCGCCCTGCTGCAACCGTAGGAAGGAAGGCTGATCTTGTTTGTTAATTTCTTCATCCACCGGCCGGTTTTTGCCACCGTCTGCGCGCTTCTGATCATCCTCGCGGGTGCGATATGCATCCCGACCCTCCCAATTTCGCTCTATCCGGAACTCACTCCGCCGCAGGTGTCAGTCACAACAAACTACGTTGGCGCGAACGCAGACACCGTGGAGAAAGCGGTGACAATCCCGCTTGAGGAAGCAATCAACGGCGTCGAGGGCATGCGTTACATTTCCTCCTCGAGTACGAACAGCGGCACCAGCACGATTACCGCCACGTTCAACACCGGTTACAACCTCGACATTGCCGCCGTAGACGTGCAGAACCGCGTAGCCAGCGTGCAGGGACGCCTTCCTGCCGCTGTGAATCAGGCCGGCATCAGCATCATCAAGGTCAGTCAGAATTTCGTTTTCGCGGCAGGTTTCTTCACGCGCGATGGACGCTACTCCAACGAGTTCATTTCGAACTATCTCGATGTCTATGTGAAAGACGCCATCAAGCGCGTGCCCGGTGTCGGCGATGCCCAGATCTTCGGCGAGCGTAAGTACGCAATGCGCATCTGGCTCGATCCCATTCGTTTGGCGGCCCGAAGTCTCACCGCGAGCGATGTAGTCAACGCACTTCTAGAGCAAAACGTGGAGATTCCCGCCGGTCAGCTTGGACAGCCCCCGGCCAATGCGAATCAGGCCTTTCAGATTCCGGTGCGCGTCGTCGGCCGGCTCAGCGACCCGGTCCAATTCGACAACATGATCCTGAAGAGTAGCCCCAAGGGTCTGGTCCAATTGAGGGATGTTGGGCATGCGGTGGTGGGCGCCGAGAACTACAGCTCAGTTCTCAAATACAACGGCCGTGTTGCAATGGGAATTGGGATCCAGCAGCTTGCGACGGCCAATTCACTGGCCGTGGACTCGCAGGCGAAGGCAGTGTTGAAGGAACTCTCGAAGACTTTTCCCCCGGGACTTGAATACGCTATCGCCTTCGACTCCACAACGATTGTCGGCGACTCGATCCGTGAAGTGATGGTGACGCTGGGCGAAGCGGTCGTGATCGTAATCGTGGTGATCTTTCTCTTCCTGCTTGATTGGCGCGCGACCATTATTCCCGCTGTCACTATTCCTGTGTCACTTATCGGCACTTTTGCATTTACAAAGCTCTTCGGCTTCTCGATCAATTCGCTCACACTGTTTGGCATCACCCTGGCGACGGGCCTGGTAGTTGACGACGCGATTGTCGTGATTGAGAACGTGCAGCGACATATCTCCATGGAGCATTCCGATCCCCACGAAGCGACATCGAATGCGATGGGCGAAGTAACAAGCGCGGTAATCGCGACTTCGCTGGTGTTGATCGCGGTCTTTGTGCCAGTTTCGTTTTTCCCAGGCACAACGGGAATTCTCTATCGCCAGTTCTCCCTTACCATCGCATTCTCCATCGCGATCTCGGCGTTCAATGCGTTGACTCTGTCACCCGCTCTTTCAGCCATGTTTCTTCGCGGCGAAGAAGAGCGCCCGCACCAATTGGACTTTCTGCATATTCGGCCCCTTTCGCGCGCCTTCGCAGCGTTCGTTCACGGCACCGATGCCACGATTTCGTGGTTGAGCCGCACATACGCCAAATCGATCCAATTCGCACTCCGCCTCCGCTATTTGCTGCTTTTGATTTTCATCTTTGGACTTGCAGCCACGGTCTGGATCTATCAGAGGGTGCCTACGGCGTTCATCCCCCAGGAGGATCAGGGCTACTTTATCGCGATTGTGCAGGCTCCTCCCGGCTCCTCATTGGAGTACACGGGGGCTTTGGCAGACCGCGCCACCGCGATCATCGCGCAGGACCCGGACATTATCGGAGCGTTTTCCGTGATGGGGTTCAGTTTCAGTGGAGGTGCGTCGAACGCGGGCCTGATGTTTATTGCGTCAAAGCCTGCCGATCAGCGCCGTGGCAAGGGCCACACTGCGGCAGAGATCGCGGCCCGACTTTCGCCTAAGCTTCAAATGCTGATGTTTGCTCCCAATGGCGGCTTGGTGGCCATGTTCCAGCCACCCGCGGTGCAGGGTGTGGGCAGCTTCGGCGGGTTCCAGTTTGAGCTTCAGGACACGGGTCGAAACACAATTGCAGATCTCGATCGCGTGGCTCACCAGATTGTTGGGGGAAGTCGCGCGCGCAAAGATCTTACGGGCCTGCTCACGACTTTCTCGGCTAACGATCCCCAGGTGCTGGTAACGATCGACCGCGAGAAAGCAAAGGCGATGAATATCCCGCTCTCGCAAATCACAACGACCCTTAGCGTATTCATGGGCTCACAATATGTGAACGACTTCGACTTCAACAACCGCA
>JANXQR010000254.1 GCA_025353435.1 Acidobacteriota bacterium
ATCATCGCCAAGCAACGCAACGGCCCCACCGGCGTGGTGTATTTGAATTTCATTTCGATGTACACCCGCTTTGAAAATCAGGACCACGGGCACCAAGTGTAGGTCGTGAATTATAAGTCGTCAGGAACAGGAACAGGGAAAGCATCATAATCTAAAGCACTGTTCAGCAAGCCGGGGTCCATCAATGTTCGTTGAGAACCTGAATGACTCGTCCGACAATCAGATCGCCGGGCGACTCCCCCGGGGCGATGTCGGTAAGCTCAACAGGAAACGCAAGATTGTGCGGGCGAAGCATCAGCCGGGTGAGCGAAAAGTCTGCGTACCCCAACTTGAGCCGTACATCCATGCGCAGGGCGTACACATTCAGGCGCCCGGGCCTGTATTGCGTAAGGGAATTGTAGTGGCGGTCAAGCAGCGCAATGGCATCCGGTTGAACAATGGGGTCCATCGCCATTGCGTCAGCCGCCGGCACCAGGATCGCTACAAATCGCTCCCATGCTCTTCGATGAGTCGAAGCGCGGCTGCGAGCGGCGAGGAGCAGCGCGGCCGGAACCCAAAGCATGCTCAGCACCGCGGAAGGGCGGACGATTGGTTCATGCATCGCGGTGGCATGCGACACCACAGGGACGTAGGCGGTTTCTGCTCCAGCCTCAAATCCAGTGGGAAGGTTGGCGGGCAATAAATCTGCGGTCCCCATGTGTTGAGCCGCGAGGACGCGGTCCAAACCTTCCAAGGAAAGCTGCCGGCGACAATGCAGAAAGTTGGACAGGTGAGACTGTCTGAAACCAGTTTGGCGCGCTAACAACGAAACGCTGAGTGACCCTCGTTGTATCCTCCGCAGGAGTTCCAGGCGGAGACGCTCATGCATCTGAGTAAAATTCATTGTGGATAATCCGCCGCCAGCAATGGAGCAGACGTGTCCGCAATTGCTGCAAGCAAATCGATAAAGGCAGATCAGCCCCTATTCTCAGCGCTTGCCGTGTGGATAGATAGCGGCGGAAGCTCATATCTCCTTCGCGCGTTGACGTACCAGACAAGCGCCGTTAGATTGTGACTAACTTATTCGCACCCATCGGGTCTGTACCCTGCGCAAACGCTCGGTTACGAACGTACTGAGCGGGCAACGGCTCCCGATTCCTTTCCGGCAAACACAGGCCAGGGAAGCAGGCCGGATTCTCTCCGGTCATCTGCTGAATGCGAGTTTCCAGAATCTGCGCGGTGATGAGCATGAGTAACAAACAGGGAACACGGCCGGGACTCCTCCATTGGGACAACAGAATTCCAAGAGGCGTCTCTGGCTGCCCGTCGCCCCGGCAGAAGTCGAAAAAACAAGATTGCCGGGATTGCAAGCAATCGCGGAGAAGTCATGATGGATTTGTGCGTGCAATTGAAGGTATGCGAAGGGTGCGGCTGTCTTTGGTACCGCACCCAGAAACATAATGGTGTTTATTGCCTTGGATGTGATGCGAGATTGAGGCATTTTCCAACTGTTGAAAGCCGTCAGAGGCGAGGACGCAAAAGCGACAAACCGCTGATCAGCATCTGGGCGGTAGCGGCAACTGCAGGGGGCGCGGATTGAGCGCGGCCGTGCAATTGCCACCTTTCAGGGTAACGGCCCCAAGTCAGGCTGCTTGCCATCTGATGAGAAAGAAGGAGCAACAAGAGCCCGAATCAGTAGTCGTGTGGAATCCGGAACTGGAAAGACAACCCGCAATTACTCTGGCCTTTTATCGTAAACACACGGTGAGCCTGCTGCATCGCTACCTGTATGCCTCCATGCTTGTCGGCCGGTCTCCCTCCATGCTTGATCACCCCATAGCGCGAGGATGGGCCAGCAGCCGTCCGGTGCATACGTTTGAGGACGCCATAAACTTCGTCCTTGATGTCCAGCGCGCTCAACTGAGAGACGCATCGCTCGACATCAA
>JANXQR010000302.1 GCA_025353435.1 Acidobacteriota bacterium
ATGATGCTGCCGCCGTCGGTCATCAGCGGGGCTGCGCCGCGGCTCACGGCAATAAGCGAGTAAACGCTGACGTCCATGGCCACGCGAAAGCCGTCGCGGCTGGTGTTTATGAAGTCGCCCTTGAGATCGGCTGCCGGCGCGAATGCCACAGCGTGAACCAGAATGTCGACCTTGCCGTACTTCTCTTTAATCGATGCGAACAGGCTGTCGATCTCCTGATCCACAGACACGTCACATTGGAAACCGGAGGCGCCGGGAAGCTCGGCGATCAGTCCCTCGGCTTCGAGCTTCATGCGCTCGTTCTGATAGCAGATGGCCAGAGTGGCGCCGGCTGCGTGCAATTTCAGGGCGATGCCCCAGGCGATGGAACGCTTGTTGGCCAGCCCGAAGACAACGGCCGTTTTACCCGCCAAATTGATCATTGTGCTCTTGCTCCTCCAGATTTCCCCGTCAAGTCCGCGTACGGTAGGCGAGGCGACCGTACCGCTTCATAGAATATCAGCCGGGATAGTGCGGCCTAGCCCTGCGACTCACCCACCAAGATCGATCAACTCGACATGGCCGACAGGCCGTTCCAGGAACCGCGAACCTAAGCGTTCGAATTTCTCCACCGAGTCTGTTGCGAAGCAGCTGATTTGCGCGGCTGGCGAGCGTTCAACCGATTCGTGCGGGTGGAACAGTTTGGCGGCGGCCTCAGCGGTTGCCTCGGCCGAGTCGATCACGCGCATACCTGCCGGAACCGCCTTCTCGATCATCGGTCGAAGAAGCGGGTAATGCGTACACCCAAGGACCAGCGTATCCGGAGACATGCCTTCAGCCGCCGCCTGATGGAGCAGTTCGTCCAGGTAGATTCGGAAGACCTCGGCTGTAACAGGATGTTGCGTCCAGCCCTCTTCCACCAGCGGGACCAGCAACGGACAGGCCTTCTCAAGCGCACGTAAGCCTTGACTGCGGCAGGCCGTCGCATAGGCATGGCTCTGCACGGTAGCGTCAGTGGCGATAACCAGCACGTCTCCGGATTGAGAGGCCGCACGTGCGCTAGCCGCTCCGGGTTCGATCACACCCAAGACAGGAACCGGAACCGCATCCTGAATAGCATCGAGCGCCAAAGCGCTGGCAGTGTTGCACGCGATCACCAAGAATTCGGCGCCCTGCTCGCGCACCAAAAATTGAGCGCTTTCAGCTGCGTAGCGCGCAATGGTGCGTCGCGACTTGGAGCCATAAGGCAGGCGCGCTGTGTCCCCCAGGAACGCATAGCGGGCGCTTGGAATATGGCTCAGCAGCGCGCGCAACACGGTCAGCCCGCCGAAGCCGGAGTCGAACACGCCGATCGCGGGAGTCTTATTCATGGATGAACGGGTTCCATCGGTGCGGCATCCGCCGTGAGATAGGTACGGGTCAGGTCGACGTGCCCGGCTAGCGAGGGGCGCTTCTCTCCGTCCACCAGGAATCGAACCTCGGTCACGCGCGGCAGGTTGGCGTGCAAGGTGCCGCAGATCGAAAGTACGGTCAGTGTTTCGGTTTCAAGGCCGGAGGGATGCGAGGCGACAAAGCTGCCCTTCAGATTGACCACAGCGATCTCCGGTCCGGTCTCACTCGGCGCTTCCGGCTTTGGTCCGGAGGCACCGCTATCCGCCGGTAAAAGGAAAACCTGTGCAACCGAGGCCGCGCCGCCGGGAGCCGCATGAGGGGAATCCTTCGCCGCATACAGATCGAGCAGTTTGCCGAGCACGGCGCGCGCTCGTGCGCCAGGATCTTTGGGCAACGGGAGCGAATATATCTGGTCACGCAGAGAGTTGTCGTCATCATCGGCAACCAGCAGTGTGGCCTGCTCGGGCGCTGCCACCGCGGGCGCCTGAGTGGGCGCCGAATCCTGCCCGGAAAGCATGCGCTGGTGAGCGCGCTCGCGCATGCGAAACAACACGCCTCCCATGCTCAAAGACGCGACAACCAGCAGCACAAGCAACGTGCCCTTTGCACGGTGGATCATGGCTGCCGCGCCTCCGTGCGCCACTCCAGGATTGCCGCGGCCAGTGTCTCCGCCACCTGCGCCTGGTAGTTTGCGTCATCCGGTGGGGCCGTTATCTTTTTATCTGCGTCGCGTTGCGGTGCCAGTTCGATGGCCAACGCCGGACACGTCGTGCTGTCAATTCCCGGCAGCGCTGTTCGTGCCAGCGTAACGCTGATGCCTGCATGCGTCAGCGCCGAGTTAATCACACCGGCAAGCCCCAGGCTGCGCGTCACCCAGGCTGCTTGTGCCGTCTTCCAGGGCGTGAATCGAGTCGGGTTTGCGGGGGCGAGTGAGGAGGTGAACAGATGCACGCCTGACCAGCGAGCCGAAATCGCCAATCGCGCGAGGGCGCAGGCTTGCATCAGCCTGCATACCGCGGAGACCGGGTCAGGCGTGCATCTGTTCACCTCCTCACTCGCCCCCGCAAACCCGACTCGATTCACGCCCTGGAAGACGGCACAAGCAGCCTGGGTGACGCGCAGCCTG